>JAYTWT010000303.1:0-6440 GCA_043743295.1 Alphaproteobacteria bacterium
CGCCCGATCGAGAGCCCATAAGATTCGCACTCAACAAAGTCGGGTCCAAACCGGAACCAGCCTGACCCCATGAATTTGTCGCCCACGGTTAGGCGCACATGGCAGTCCATCGGGCGGCGGTTCTCATCCAACGCGTATATGATGTCGCGCATCACCGTGGGGTCGGGCTCCTCGATGCAGCAGTGGGCGCGCAGCGTCGTTTTGCCGTCGGTGTGGTGGGTAAAGGTGAAGTGCTCGATGCCGCGCGGGCGGTCCAGCATCTCGGGCTTCTTCGAGGTGTAGAGGATCGTCCCCCGGACGGTTCGATGCAGCACGCCATAGCCTCCAAAAGTTGTCCGAACAAATCGCAATCGCTGACCGACCGCAAGCCGCGAGGGGCCTTAGGCGCGGCGCTCGTCGCAGAGGGTGCGCTTGAACAACCGACCGTCCTTCACCCAATGCCACGTCCGCGCGCGGGTCTGGCCGTCCGGTGCCGTAACGATGACCTCGTAGAAGCGCGCGCCGGGATCGTCTTTGCGTTCCAGATCCAGCAGGATCAGGCCCTCGTGGGTCTCCCACGCCCAGCCGGAGAAGGTGGCCGCGTCCCACCAGAGCCGATCGCCCCGGAGCTCGCCCTCCAGCCGCGCGGTACTCTCCCGCCCGTCGGCCCAGCGAAAGCTGTTGTGCTGGATGTAGGCGAACGGCCCGGTGTCTGGAAATTCGCAGACCACTTCGGTTTCGTGACGATCAAGGACGTTAGCGTCCACGTCCAGATGGACATAGGTCCCGCGCCAGCGACCTTCATGGCGAAGGATCGAGGGAAAGACCCGCGCCAACGCTTCGCGATTTGACATCAACCCGCCGCCCGGTCGCGGATTGCGTCGGCGCTCTCCCAGATTTTGCCGCCGATATAGAGGCCGATGGAGGCGGTGGCCTCAAGCACTTCCATGGTCGCGTACATGCCGCTGGAAACATACGGGTCGCCCATCATCAGCGCGCGCGCATCGGCCTCATCGGTGGCGCGAACCATGAAGTAGGACCCGCTCAGCGCCTGTTCACCCGGATTGCGCAGAGGGCCGGCCAGGACATAGCGACGCCAGTTGACTTCGACGTGTCGCAGGTGGCCGTCCAGCTTCTCGGCCCGCGCGACGCCTGACCCCGGACCATCCCGGCAGACCACCAGATAGAGCGGGCTGTCATAGCGCGCGACTGTTGGAGGGAGTTCATCTGTCGCCATGCGCGCGCCTCTTGCCAGCGCCAGCAAAGCCAGCGCAAATGACCTATTGTTATACCATTAAGGGGGCGGATATGGCCGACGGCAAGGGCTATTCGGAGTTCCGTACCGGCTGGCCCGTGGTGCTAGCCGCCATGCTCGGGATCGGCCTAGGCCTGTCTCCGGTCCCCTTCTATTCCATCGGGATGCTGGCGCCCGAATTGGCCAAGGCCTTCGGCTGGTCCTTCGGCAGCATCATGGGCGGCTTGCCGGTCATGACCTTTGCCGTTCTGGTCGCAAGTCCTGCAGTGGGTCTTCTGGCCGACCGGATCGGCGTGCGACCCGTCGCGCTGGCCTCGGTGGCCCTATTCGGCGTCAGCTATATGGCGTTCGCGCTGAATCCCGGCGACATCCGGCTGTTCTATGCCAACTGGGCGATTATGGCGGTGCTGGGCGCGGGCACGCTGCCGGTCACCTGGACGCGGGCAGTGAACAACCGGTTTGAAGCGCGCAAGGGCTTTGCACTTGGTCTGTCCTTGGTGGGTACCGGGCTGTTCGGGTTTCTCGTCAAACCGTTCACCGCTTTCATCATTGCCGAGCACGGCTGGCGGGCGGCCTATATGGCGGTGGGCGCGCTGCCTCTGCTGATCGCGTTGCCGGTCGCCTATTTCGCGTTCCACGACGTTGGCGACCGAACCCAGACTGCGGACCAACGCCGCAGCGAAGACGCCCTCCGGGCCCAGTCTACGCCCGGCCTGACCCTTGGCCAAACCCTGAAGACCTGGCGCTATTGGGTGCTGGCGGTGGCGTTCGTGCCGATCAGCTTCGCCATCGGCGGCCCGATCCCCAACATGGAGAATATCCTGAAGACCGGGGGGTTCTCCGGGGGTGACCTGGTCAGTCTGGCTTCGATCATCGGCCTGTCGGTGATTGCCGGGCGGGTGGTCGGCGGCTGGCTCATCGACCGGTTCTGGGCGCCGGGCGTGGCGTTCTTCCTGCTGGCGGCACCGGCCCTGGCCTGTTGGATCTTCGCCCATGGGCCGCTGACCTACGGCACCGCCGCCGGATCGATCTTCCTGATCGGGTTCGCAGCGGGCGTGGAATACGACCTGATGGCCTTCCTGGTCGCGCGTTACTTCGGCTTGAAAAGCTATGGCGCGATCTATGGCAGCCTCTACGGCTTCTTCGCCCTAGGCGCGGGGATCGGACCGGTGATCTTCGGCCGCGCCTTCGACGCCTCCGGTTCCTATGACGGGCCGTTGATGCAGTCCGCGGTGATGCTGGTGGCCGGCGCGGCCCTGTTGCTGACGCTGGGTCGATATCAACAATTCGGTGCCCCACTCACCGGGCTTGAGGCAGGCTGATCCACGCGCACAGCCGGTGACAACTCCCGCCGACACCGGATAGGCTCTGGCGCGATGAACGACCGCGACGTCTACCTAAAGCTGGCCGCGATGGCGCAGGAACTGCAGAGCCTATCCGAGGCCGCCGAGTCCCTGGTTGGAGAGATGGCTTTACAAACCGCCGCAAGCACAATCGCGGGCACGGCCAAGGCGGTTTATGATCATGTGATGGGCGAAGATACTTCGCACTGAGCGGACGCTAGACGCCGGGCCAACTCGCGCTAATTTGGCGTATGAGCATCGTCAAGCCGCTGGCCGGCCTCCTCCTCTCTCTCTCCACCTCCACCGCCTGGGCCCAACCCAGCGATCTGTTGATTTGGGGTGGGCCCATCTACACCGGGGCAACCCCGACAAGGGTAGAAGCCGTCGCGATCCGCAGCGGTCGGATCTTGTTTGTCGGCGCGCGGAAGGCCGCGAGGCGTATGGTCGGCGCAGATGCCCAGACTATCGACCTCAAGGGCGCGGCCCTGTTCCCCGGCTTCACCGACTCGCATGCCCACTTGCGCGGCCTCGGCGAGCGCGAACTCAGTCTCAACCTCGAAGGCTCAAAATCCGCCGCTGAGGCCACAGCGCGGGTGAAGGCCTATCTGGCTCAGCGCAAGCCGACCGGGCCGGTATTCGGGCGCGGCTGGATAGAAACCGGCTGGCCCGAGGGACGGTTCCTAGAGCGCCAAGACATCGACCCGATTGCGCCAGACCAGCCGGTTTTGCTGACCCGCGCCGACGGCCATGCGCTCGTGGCAAACTCGGCGGCGTTGAAGGCTGCCGGGATCACCGAGGCCACGCCCGCCCCCGAGGGTGGTGCGATCTTGAGGGATGCCAACGGCAAACTGACCGGCGTGCTGGTCGATAACGCAATGAGGCTGGTGGCCCCACTGCGGACCCCGCCGACAGAGGCAGACCGGCGCGAAGCCTTTGCCGCAGCCTTCAAAGTCGAGGCCGCCTATGGCTGGACCGGCGTTCATTCCATGAGCGTCGCCTGGCCGGATGTCGGATTGTTGGAGACCCTGGACGCTGAGGGCAAGGCACCCCTGCGGGTCTATAACGCCGTCGACGCCGACCAAGCCGGTCCGCTGTTCGCCAGTGGACCTCGATTGAGCAAGAGTGGCCGGATCACCACGCGCGCCATCAAACTCTACGAGGACGGTGCCTTGGGCTCACGCGGCGCAGCGTTGTTTGAGCCCTATTCCGACGAGCCGGCGACTACCGGTCTGGTGCGCACACCGCCCGAAAGGATGCGCGCGGCCATGGCCAGCGCCAAGTCGTCGGGCATCCAGGTCGCCACCCACGCCATCGGCGATCGCGGCAACGCCACTGTGCTGGATCTCTACGCTGAGCAGGGTGTGGCGGGCCTGCGTTGGCGGATTGAGCATTCCCAGATCGTGCGGCCTGCCGACATCCCTCGGTTCGCCCAACTCGGCGTGATCGCCTCCATGCAGCCCAGTCATGCCATTGGCGATCTGCACTTTGCCCCGGCGCGTTTGGGCGAGGCGCGGTTGGCGGGTGCCTATGCCTGGCAGGACATGCTGAAGGCCAAGGTTCTCGTGGTCGGTGGTTCCGATGCGCCCGTCGAACGGGGCGACCCGCTTATCGAGTTCTACGCGGCCGTCGCGCGAAAGGACCTCGCCGGGTTCTCGGCACCTGATTGGCACCCCGAACAGAAGCTAAGCCGCGCCGAAGCGCTGAAGTTGTTCACGTCGTCGTCGGCCTATGCGAGGTTCTCTGAAAAAGACCTGGGGACTATCGAAGTGGGCAAGATCGCCGATCTGACCGCCTTCTCCGTGGACCTGATGACCGCCCCCGAAGCCGCCATCCCCAAGGGCCATGCCGTACTTTCGGTGGTCGGTGGTAAAGTCGTCTACCGCAGACCCTGAACCCAATGGACGAAGGCAGTCAGGTGATCCCGCGCCAGCCACACCGTGCCGAACACTAGCGCCACCGTCGCCATTAGCCGCAGGGCCCGCGCCACAATTCGATAGGGCGGCGTCGGCTGTCGCTTGCCGGTGAAGCGTGCGAGACTGGCTGGGCGATAGTCCGGACACTTCGCTAACCGTTCAGATGCGGCCCACTGCAACTCATCAGCGGTCATCGGTCCGCGCCGATCCTTGTAGCCGGTGAAGAACCCTACGATGTCGAAGGTCAGAGCACCCTGCTGGCTGCCGTCCTTATTGATCCGCCAGGGCGCGAATGGCGTGCGTAAGCGCTTGGCTTCAGCCACTTCCGACCCCGCTTCCCAGTCCAGCTTGAGACCGGCGCGCAGGGCTCCCACGGCGATCCACACCAGCGCGCCGCTGGAGAGACCCGGCTCCATATTCCCGCCGCCGATCGAACCGTGGTTGCCCGGAAACCAGCGCTGCTGAAAGGGGCGTTCACCATAGGGCACGTAGGCGATTTTGTCCGGATGATCGACCTGAAGTTCGTGCGCCTTGGCCCAGCCGACGTTCATCTCGTGGATGTTGGAAATCTCGGTGACGTCGAACGCCTTGCGATCCTCGTCCAGGGCGCAGCCATGTCGCAGCGATGAGATCAGTGAACTGGCCCGCGTGTCGTGGAACCCGTACTTGCGATTGAATAGCCGTGAGGCGAGCGGAAACGTCGAAGGCACGCCAAGCGCGCCGACCGTGTCCCAAAGACCCAGATACATCATTCGATAGATCTCGAGCGGCGGCGGCTTGGGCGGCGGCATCTCGAAAGCCGCCAGCTTTGGGTCCGGCCCGTCAGCGGGCAGGGTTCCAAACAGCACCGCGCGCTTTGACCACTGGTCGCGAGCGTCGTCGCTGAGGTCCTCCGGCCCGGTTGCGATGGGAAGTCCGGTACCCGGAATGCGCGATCCGTAAGTGGCGCGGAACCCGGTCACGTCGACAGGATGGACAGTCTTGTCGCGGTAGATCCGCATGGCTTCGGGGATCTTGTCGAAGCACTCGCGCCGTACAATGCCACACTTACGGATCAGTCCGCAGAGGCTGCGTGCCGTGTAAGCCCCTCGACTGAATCCGAAGACGAAGATTTCGTCGCCCGGTTCGTAGTTCAAGACCAGGAACCGATAGGCGCTCTCGATCTTGTCATCTAGGCCGCTGCCGATGGTTCCGCCTAGCACCGTGACGAAGCGGTCAACCAAAGGCGACACGCCGGTCGCAACACCGACACCGGCGTCATAAAAAACGATCTGCTCGAGGCCGTCCCAGCCCCTGGGAGAAACGCACTTGGCCAGCCGCGCCACATTCGTGAGGCTGGGCATCCGCAGGTCGTTCCAGGTACCGTCGCAGAACACGGCCAAGCGCTTGCGTTGGTCATCTAGTCGTCCGGCGATAGGCGTCTTTCGCGGAGCCATGGACGTTTCCCCACTACCACAACCTACCCTAGGTTGCCGACGGGGGTTGTCAACGCCAGGTCATCAGCGGGTGTATTTGGCCAGCCAATCCGCCAGCGCCTGCGGCGACATGTGCCGCGCGTCGGCCAAGGTGGCGACATCGGCCTTGCCCACCAACTGCTTGCCGTTGGCGGGATCGACCACGAAAATTGCCGGCACTCCGGCAAGGCGTTCAGTGATCCCATACCGCGCGGGGATCTGCAGATTCTTGTCGAAGTGCCCGACGTCTACGCTGATCATCTCGTAGTGGCGGTTCAGGAATGCCTTCATTTCCGGCAGACGCATAGTCGCGTCTAGGATCCGGCAATCGCCGCACCAGTTGCCGCCCATCTTGATCAGCACCAGCTTTTTGCCTGCCTTCGCTTTCGCCAGGGCGCGATACGGTCGAGAACGCCACGGCCCACCAGGCGGCGATGCACTGCGTCCCCGATGGCCAGTTCGACGCGCTGGCGGTCGGGCCGTTGTCGACCGGCAA
>JAYTWT010000304.1:0-5777 GCA_043743295.1 Alphaproteobacteria bacterium
AGCATCGTGTTCTACTCATGTTCCCGCGCGAGTTCATCTTATGGCTATTCCAGAATCCACCGGCGGCGAACCCGTCCACCTGTTTGAAGACGCCGACACCGGCGACCGCTTCTTGGTCTACGGGACCGAGAAGGGCGTTCGTCTAGAGCTTCGCTACCATGGCGATGCTCTGTGGATGGCTCAGGCCCAAATGGCCGACTTGTTTGGTAGAGATGTTTCTGTGATTTCGCGGCACATCGCCAACATCTTCGATGAGGACGAGTTGCCGGCGGGGAGTGATTTGCATTTTTTGCAAATCAGGGGACCGGGCAATCGGCCGGTTGCTATCTACAGTCTCGACATGGTGATTTCTGTTGGATACCGGGTCAGCTCGGCTCAAGCGACGATGTTTCGCCGCTGGGCTACAGCGGTCTTGGTCCGGTTCGCCACGAAGGGTTTTGTGGTTGACGTAGAGCGGCTCAAGGCACCCGGCGAGCGGGATCGTGTCGCCGAACTCCGCGAAATCGTCCGCGACATTCGAAGTTCAGAGGCGAACCTCTATGCGGAAATACGAGCGATATGCTCCATGGGCCACAAAGAAAACTGATGCACAGGGACAGGAGCAACAAATCCAATGTAAGCAGAACGCGATCACCGCGATCCCACGAAAAGCTTGGCGATCTCGGCCATTGGCAGGAACCAGCGACGCCGCTCTTCGGACAGGGGCATGAAGTGATAGGCGGCGTAGAAGCCCGCAGCGGCCTCGTCTTTGGCCTCGACGAGGAGGGCGTAGGTGGCGATTTCGCTTCGCAGGACCCGCGCGAAGGCGTCGAGCAACAGGTGTTCGCCTAGCCGACGACCGTGATGTCGCCGATCCACGGCCAGTCGACCCAACAGTGTCGCTGGCATCAGTGGATAGCGTGGAAGCCGTTTGGCCAGCGCTGACGGCAGGTCATTGAGCGCGATGGAGGTCGCGGCCAGGGTGTAGAAGCCGAGCGGAGGGCCGTTGGCGTCGGTGAGTACGAGGCAGGATGCAACCCGCTTGCGCACATCCTGGCCAGCCTGGGTACGAAAATAGCGATCCAGCGGCTCGACACCACATTCGAACGCCGACCGATCATGATGATCTTCGAGGGGTGCAATCTGCACGGCCGTGTGGTCCGACGGGCTCAGGACCCAACCGTGTCGATGTAGCGGCGGGCGGCGTCCTTCAGCCGGTCCGTGGGCTCGCGGGGATTGAGCATGGCCTCGGCGAATACCCGGCTCTCCTGAGCGGTAAGCTGGATCGACTGCATCTCGACGATGGTGCGAACCGCCGCCTCGTGGACGCTGGCGATCACAAAATCTGTCAGGGTGCGACCCTGAAGTTCTGCCGCCCTAAGGAATAGGTTCTTTTGATCGGCAGACACCCGCGCCTCCAACCGCTCGTTCCGCGCCGCTGCCGCCCGCCTCGTCGCTGTCGCCTGAGCCATGTGTTCTCCTGATCTAAGCTTGTACGGCTGATAGCCGGGTACATCAAGGCTCGCCCATCAACGGGTGAGGATTAGGCGGCATGTCAACGCGCATTGACTTTCCGCTGGCTTGAGCAGACCTTCCAGTAAAGAGGTCCTGACGGGCCAATCCGGGAGACGTCGCTATGAACATCGCCGTGAAGATCACCGCCGACCAAGCGGCCAGCGAGGCCGCCGCCACGCCGCTGGAGGCCATAAACCCGGGCCATACACCGCGGTTCCAGGACGATACGATCTGGCCCTACTTCGAACGGCTGCGGCGCGAAGACCCGATCCACTTCACGCCCGACAGCGAGTACGGCCCCTATTGGTCGATCACACGCTGGAACGACATCATGGCGGTGGACACCGACCATGAGTCCTTCTCCTCGGCGGACGGCATCGGCCTGCCCAACCTTGAGGCCATGATCGAACAGGAAAAGATCATGGGTCCGCGTCGTCGCGGCGGCGCCGGCTTCATCACCATGGATGAGCCGGAGCATGGCGTGCATCGCAAGGCCGTCAGCCCGACCGTCGCGCCGCACAATATCGCTAATATGGCGCCGGTCGTCCGCGAGCGGGCTGGCCAAATTCTCGACAGCTTGCCCATCGGCGTAGAGTTCGATTGGGTGGACTTGGTGTCCAAGGAACTCACGGCGATGACGCTCGCCACCCTTTTCGACTTCCCCTTTGAAGACCGCCGCAAGCTGACCTACTGGTCCGACATGATCACCAACATGCCCGGCCACGGCCCAGTGAAGAGCTGGGAGCACAAGGGCCAGGCGATAATGGAATGCTTCGGCGCGTTCCAGAAGCTGCGCGAAGAGCGTGTCGACGATGGTTCCAGCGTCGATCTGATCTCGATGCTGGCCCGCAATCCGTCGACGGCCGCCATGTCGATGGAACAGTACCAGGGCACGGTCGTCCTGCTGATCATCGGTGGCAACGACACGACACGGAACACCATCTCGGGCAGCGTCTTTGCGCTCAACAAGAACCCCGACCAGTACGACAAGCTGCGGGCCGACCCGTCGCTGATCACCTCGATGGTCTCCGAGACCATCCGCTATCAGACCCCGCTCGCCCACATGAGCCGGGTGGCTACCCGCGATGTCGAGATGGGCGGCAAGCTGATCAAGAAGGGCGAGCGGGTGGTCATGTGGTACATCTCGGGCAACCGCGATGAGAGCGTGATCGAGAACCCCAACGCCTTCATCATCGACCGGGAACGCTCGCGCCAACACCTGTCGTTCGGCTTCGGCGTGCATCGCTGCGTCGGCAATCGCGTGGCTGAGATGCAGCTGACCATCATCTGGGAGGAGATCCTCAAGCGCTTCCCGGTGATCAAGCTTGCGGGCGAGCCGACGCGAACCTATTCGGCATTTGTGCATGGCTTTGAGACCATGCCGGTGATCATCCCCGCTCGCACCTGAGGCGGCCGTCATGGCTGATCTGAAGCTGCTCGACGCCGCGTCATCAACGCCGCGAAGGCGAGACGCTGCTGCGACAAAAGCCGCCATCCTGGCGGCGGCGAAGTCGCACTTCGCCCGGTCGGGCTACGACCGAGCTGTCCTGAGAGACATTGCGCTGGAAGCTGGCTCGGATGTCGCTCTGATCAAGCGCTACTTCGGCGGTAAGGAGGCACTGTTCCTGGAGGCGCTCAAGGCGTCATTCACGCCCGAACGATTAGAAACCTGGGACCGCCGCACCTATGCCCGCGACATGGCGGTGATGATGGCCGGAGACCCGCACCAGGATGAGGCGCGCACGCAGCGATTCCAGTTCCTGCTGCGCGCCGCCACCTCGCCTACCACCGCGCCCTTGTTGAATGCGGCCATGCAAGAGCGGTTTATGGGCCCTATCCGCGTCTGGCTTGGCGGCGAAGATGCCGACGCGCGCACGCGCCTGCTGGCCGCCGTATTCATCGGATTTCTGGTGGAGCGCCTGATCCGCGACGAACCTCTGAAGGGCCGCGAGCGCGAGGTGTTCATCGACAGGGCGACGGCAATGATCGGGAGTCTGGTCCCCGTAGAAGGTTGAGGCCGGACCTCAAGACCCGAGAGAAATATTGGAGCGGGCGAAGAGATTCGAACTCTCGACCCCAACCTTGGCAAGGTTGTGCTCTACCACTGAGCTACGCCCGCGCTCCGTAGGGGTCAGACCCCAAATGCGAGAGGCGGCCTTATGGCAGAGCCCCCCGGGGTTTGCAAGCCACGCCCAGGCAAGCATTGGGTCAACCACGGCGTGGCGCTTTCAGGCGGCGCTTGTTGACGTGGCCCTCTGGGTTGGGGGCGTCCACTTCCTCGGGGAACTCACCTTTGAAATAGTAGCGCTGCCAGGCCTCCTTGGTGGCTTCCGGGTCGCCGCGGAAGATGCGCTGATTGAACTCCGACCGGTGCTTTTCCCAGACGTCGTACTGGTTGCGCAGCTCCGGGTCGGAATCCATGCGGCGGATCACCGGTTGGATGTCGTGCAGCATCTTGTCCTGCACCAGGGTAATGAAACAGAAGGGCTCGCCCTTCTCGAAGCGCACACGGCCGGGCCGCGTGAACAGCCAGTTCATGGTGAAGGGGAACGGCAGCCAGTCGGTCTCCACGACACCGGACAGGGCCTGGATGCCGTCCTTGGGCGAATTTGGCGGGCCCATGGCCATCATCGACCATCCGGGCGGGGTCCGGAACAGGTAGCCGGGGTGCAAGGTCAGGACGCCGTGGCTGAAGTGGCTCGTCGCCAGGCGGTGGAAATCGGGATTTGGGAAATCGGGCTTCAGCGTAATGTCGGCCTGCATCGGCCCGCCGTTCCACTCTGCCGTAAAGGCCATCGGGCAGAGGATTTCCCAGCCCGAAGTGTTGGCCATGTTCAGCGGCAGGCAGCGGTAGGGATGGCGGGCGGTGAAGGTGTCCATCCAGACGCGGGCCTGCCGTCCAGGTACGATCTCCGGCGGGCGCTCGGTGGTGGGAAAACACTCCAGGTCCATGCGCGGTTGGGTCATTAATTCACCTGCTGAGATTGCCTACGATCCATAGTGCCCCCCTCGCCTTCCCGTCCAGTTCGGCTATGAGCGCACGATGACATCGCGCGAGGATTTTTTGGCGTTCTTGGCCCAGATCGGCGTGGCGACCACGACCTATGATCACCCGGCCGTCTTCACGGTCGGGGAGAGCGAGATGATCAAGCTGGAGATGCCGGGCGCGCATACCAAGAACCTGTTTCTTAAGGACGCCAAGGATCAGCTCTGGCTCGTTTCGGCGGAAAGCCAGGCCGCCATCGATCTGAAGCGGTTGCACATCGTGATCGGTTCAGCGCGTCTGTCGTTCGGAAAGCCGGACCTTATGTGGCAGACTCTGGGCGTCACCCCGGGATCGGTCACCCCTTTTGGGCTGATCAACGACACGGCGCGGCGTGTACGCTTTGTACTGGACAGGACGCTGGCCGAGGCCGACCTAGTGAATTTCCATCCGCTGACCAATGCGGCCACGACCGCCGTCACAGACGGGGGCTTCCGAACCTTCCTGGCGGCGCTGGGTGTAACGCCCTTGGTGGTGGATTTTGTCGCGATGTGCGTGATCGACTGACGTACACGTTGAAGCCGCAGGCTGTTACGACCATCTTAGGCTCAAGATATCCGGCGAGACTGCGAGAGGACCCTTAGCCCCCATGACCTTGATCGGGACCCCCCAGGGCCAGACGGCTCCTAGTTTGGTCGACCTTGTCAAAGACGCCACAGACGCCAGCTTTATGGCGGACGTGGTCGAGGCCTCCAAGACGACGCCGGTGATTGTCGATTTCTGGGCACCCTGGTGCGGTCCCTGCCGCCAGCTGGGGCCGGCGATCGAAAAGGCCGTGGTCGCGGCCAAGGGCGCGGTGAAGCTGGTCAAGATCGATATCGACAAAAACCCGGCCTACGCAGGCCAGTTGCGGGTTCAATCCATTCCGGCGGTATTCGCCTTCGTCGACGGCAAGCCGGTGGATGGCTTCATGGGCGCCCTGCCGGACAGCCAAGTGAAAGCGTTTGTCGACAAGGTCGCCAAGCTGGGCGGCGGCGGCATATCGCCCATAGACGAGCTATTGGAGGCCGCGCGCGAGTCGCTAGACCTAGGTGACCTGGGTGGGGCGGCGCAGGCGTTTGCCCAGGCGCTGCAAATGGACCCGTCGAACCTCAAGGCGATCGGCGGCTTGGCGCGGCTCTACCAGCAGGGCGGCGATCTGGACCACGCCCGCGACGTGCTGGCGATGGCACCGCCCGATGCGAAGGACCCAGATATTGTCAGTGCGCGGGCGGCCCTGGCGCTGGCCGATGCTGCACCC
>JAYTWT010000305.1:0-8047 GCA_043743295.1 Alphaproteobacteria bacterium
CGCCAAGGGCTATCAGGTCGGCTTCGGCGTTGAGCGCAAGCTCACGCCCAATTGGACGGTCGGTGCGGAATTCCTGCGCACCAGCCTGAAGGACGACGATTTCGGCACCCGCGCCATCAACAACGGCACGACCGTAGCGACCAACCCGTTCCTGCTGGTCAACACAGCTGGCACAGGCTTTCTGCGCACCGACGACAACATCGGCTACAACAGCTACCGCGTGACGGTCGGCTATCGCTTCTAGCGGGAGTGCGGGGGCGGCCTCAGGCGGCCCCCTTTCCGCTCACTAGGTCAGCGTGCAAGGTGGGGCCCCGCTGAAAGGGGCTCGCCATGCCGCCGTCGTCGAAGCTGATCGACCAATTCGTGCGCATTCCCGTCGCTGGCGGACGAACCTTGTCAGCGCGACTTTGGCGACCCGAAGGCTCGGTGCCTTTCCCCGCGATCCTAGATTTCTCGCCATACCGCGCCTTCGACATTTTCCGTCCGTTGGTGGAGCCGCTGCTGCCTTGGTGGGCCGCGCAGGGTTATGCCGTCCTGGCCGTGGATACTGCGGGGTCAGGCGGCTCGACGGGCCTGCTCCTGGATGAGTACCGCGCCACCGAAATCGAAGACGCCGCAGTCGCCGTCGAATGGATCGCCGCCCAGTCTTGGTGCGACGGTGCCGTAGGTCTCAGCGGCCTTTCTTGGGCAGCGTTCACGGCGCTTCGGGTATCGGACCGCGCGCCCAAGGCGCTGAAGGCCATGGTGTTGGGCGGGGTCTCGGAGGACGGCTGGACCACAGACATCCAGAATCTCGGCGGCGCACCCTATGCCGCAAAGGTCGACTGGGCCGGTGTGATGTTGATGTTCAACGCCCTGCCGCCGGACCCCAAACAGTTCGGCGACGGCTGGCGAGACGAATGGCTGAAGCGGCTTAGCGCCAACCGACCTTGGACCGAAACCTGGCTGTCGCATCCGGAGCGTGACGCTTACTGGCAGGGCAAGACGGCCACGGCGCAGGGATCCATTCCGCTACTACTCTATTCTGGCTGGGCCGATAAATACGCGACCTCGGTGTTGCGCATCGCCGCGCGCTGGCGCGGACCTGTCCGTACGATCATCGGCCCCTGGGAACACGCCACGCCAACCACGGCGACGCGCGGACCCCGCATCGGCTTCCTGCAGGAAGCCCTGCGTTGGTGGGACAAATGGCTGAAGGGTCGCGAAACCGGCGTGATGGAGGATCCACCGCTTCGGCTATGGGTTGCCGCGCCGGACCGGCAGGGCGATCTGACCGACGGCGCATGGCGTGGCATGGACTGGCCGATGCTTCCCTCACCCTCCCACGGCGTCCGTTTCGGAACCGGCACCATGGTCCTTTCGCCCAAGCCCCGTACGCCAGACGATCTGGCCGCCGACCTCTATGAGGACGCGCCCGGTCCCTGGCCGGTCGGCGACGCGCTGCTGGGAGAGCCGGTCGCGGAAGACCTGGAGATCGTCGCGGCGCCAATCCTACAATGCCGGCTGACCTCGGATCGACCCGGCGGCCTGCTGGTCGCTCGGCTGCTGGATATCGCGCCCGATGGCCAAGCTGTCCGAATGACCACCGGCGCGCTGAACCTGGCTTTCCACGACGGCTCTGGTCACGCTGCGCCGCTGAAAGCCCGCGAACCACTAGAAATCGCGCTGCCATTCCAAGCCACAGCGTGGCGGCTGAAGGCTGGACATCGGATCGGGCTGCTCCTTTCCGCAGAGGGATGGCCCACCCTCTGGCCGGGACGTACAGGGGCGAGCTTGACCCTAGATCGCGCGTCGCTGGCGCTCAGCCTGCCGATCGCTGGCGCCCTGAAGGCGGTCCGAGCCTTCGAGCCGCCGGTTATCGCGCGCT
Source organism: Alphaproteobacteria bacterium (assembly GCA_043743295.1). GTDB lineage: Bacteria > Pseudomonadota > Alphaproteobacteria > Caulobacterales > Caulobacteraceae > Phenylobacterium. The sequence continues at coordinate 1,868 of JAYTWT010000305.1, forward strand.
CTGCCGAGGTCGGCGCGGCGATGTGGCTCGATGCAGCGGTCGCGCCCTTGCTCCCAACCGAACTAACCGGCGCTGCAGCCCACGCGCCGCCGCCGAGCCTCTATCACTTGGCGGCCACGGGTGCCGACTACCTGATGCAGTCGCGCTTCGAACTGGCCCTGAGCGATGGCGGACGCGAGGCCATCGCCGCCAAAGTCTATCGCGTCGCAATCGCGCGGCCCGATTGGTCGATCCGCGTCGCCACAAGACTGATTGTTCGCTCGACGCCCAATGCCTTCGCAATCAACTGGACCGTCCAGGCTAAGGACGGCGGCAAGATGGTGTTCGACCACAGCGGGGCGACATCGGTATCGAGGGGTGTCGCTTAACCTCAGTTCGGACCAATTTGACCGTAAAGCCGAAAAGTAATAGTCTTACTAGTAAGAGTAGGAATACGAAATGCGCATCACCTCCAAGGGTCAGGTTACGATCCCCGTCGAGATTCGCGAGCAGGCGGGCCTGCTGCCGCACACGGAGGTGGACTTCAGCTTCGACGGCAACGTCGTGCGCCTCACCGCTGCCGCGGCACCAAAGGCCGCAAGCCGCGGGCAACGCATTGCTGAGCGTCTGGTCGGTCGCGGCGACGTCGCTCTGACGACGGATCAGATTATGGCGATGACGCGCGGCGAGCCGTGAGCGCCGTTTTGGTGGACAGCAACGTCCTGATCGACCTCCTGACCCGCGACGCGCAATGGTTCCAGTGGTCGTACGCCGCACTCGCACACGTGGCCGACACGTCGCAGTTGCTAATCAACCCGATCATCTATGCAGAGGTCTCGGTCCGATACACGCGGATCGAAGCGTTGGAAGATGATCTGCCTTCGGAAAGCTTCGCCCGCGAACCCCTACCCTTCGCCGCCGGGTTTCTAGCCGCCAAGCAGCACCAAGCTTATCGCCTGCGCGGCGGCGCGCGCACCGCGACCTTGCCTGACTTCTTCATCGGCGCACATGCCGCCATCGCGGGCCATCGTTTGCTCACGCGCGACGCAGGACGATACCGCAGCTATTTCCCAAGCGTAGACCTGATCGCGCCGAGCTAGAGACCGGGAAGTTCAGGTCAGACGGAGGCACAAGGAGCCGTTCATGCTGCGACTGATTGCCGGGACGTTGGTCTCAACGCTGCTGTTCGCCGCGATTATCATGGGGCCAGCCTACGCCTTCACTCACAGTCTGGATTGGCCGCAAGGCTGGATTGTCGTCATCAGCTTCTTCATCGTCAGCGCCGTCGGTGGCCTCTATTTCCAGATGACCGACCCTGACTTGGTGCGCGAGCGCGCGCAGGTTCCGCAGACCAAGACGGCCGCCGACACGCGCGCCACCCTGTGCATCCTGCTGTGTGTCATCGGCTTCTGCGCCGCCGCCGTGTACGACAGCCTGAAAGTGCAACTCCTGCCCCTTTCGCCGACGCTGTCGCTGGTGACGGGAGCCGTCGTGTTCATGATCGGCGTCACGATCGTTGGCTGGACCTTCCGCGTGAATTCGTTCGCCACCACGATCGTCGAAGTGCAGCAAGCGCGCGAACAACGGGTCATTGACACCGGCCCTTACAGCCTCGTGCGGCATCCGATGTATCTGGGTGCGGTCTGGTTCTTTGCGGGCGTCGCGATGATGCTCGGCTCGCCTGCCTTAAGCCTCGCTGCGACTATTTTGTTTCCATTGGCATTTTGGCCTCGAATGCGCGTTGAAGAGGCCGTGCTCAGGCGCGATCTGCCAGGCTACGAAGCTTATCAAGCGCGGGTGCGGAAGCGGATTCTGCCGTGGATTCTTTGATTGCGGCCAGAGCCACAAGCCCGATGCCTCGCAAGCCATCGGTCGCCGACTGCTCACCCGAAACATTCAGCGCATCACAACCTATTTCACCGGCATAGATCTCATCGCGCCGGACTGATCTCACGGCACCCCCGCCTCCAACTCATCCAGCCACACCGTCGCCACGCCATCGCTCGGCGCGCGCCAGTCGCCACGGGGCGACAGCGCCCCACCCGAGATCACCTTCGGCCCATTCGGCATGGCGGAGCGCTTGAACTGGCTGATCTCGAAGAACCGGAACAGGAAGACGCCCAGCCACTTCTTGATGGTTGCTAGGTCATAGGCGTTACGGGCCTCGGCGGGGAAGTTCTCTGGCCACTGGCCGTTGGCTACATCATGCCAAGCGTGCCACGCCAGGAAGGCCACCTTCGAGGGCCGCAACCCAAACCGCGTGATGTGGAACAGGTTGAAGTCCTGCAACTCATAGGGTCCCACCTTGGCTTGCGTGCTCTGGATTGCCCCCGTCGCATCCGCAGGCACCAGCTCGGGCGAAATCTCGGTCCCCAGGATCGACAGCAGGGTTTCGTTCGCACCCGCCTCAAACTGGCCGGTCTTCACCACCCAGCGGATCAGGTGCTGGATCAACGTCTTCGCCACGCCGCCGTTGACGTTGTAGTGGCTCATCTGATCGCCAACGCCGTAGGTGCACCAGCCCAAGGCCAACTCCGATAAGTCGCCAGTACCCAGCACGAAGCCGTCCCGCTGATTAGCCAGCCGGAACAAGTAGTCGGTGCGCAGGCCCGCCTGCACATTCTCAAAGGTGATGTCATAGACCGGCTCGCCGTTCGCGAACGGGTGGCCGATCTCCTGCAGCATCAGCCGCGCCGTGGGCTTGATGTCGAGCTCCGCGCCGGTGACGCCCAGGCCGTTCATAAGCGCCCAGGCATTGGCCTTGGTGCCCTCGCTGGTTGCGAAACCCGGCAGGGTAAAGGCCAGGATATTCTCGCGGGGTAGCCCCACGGCATCAAACGCCTTGGCGGCCACGATCAGCGCGTGGGTGCTGTCGAGCCCACCCGAAACGCCGATAATGATGTGCTGGGTCTTGGTCGCCTGAATGCGCTTAGTCAGGCCCTGGACCTGGATGTTGAAGGCCTCGTAACAGTCCTTGTCCAGGCGCGCGGGGTCGTCCGGCACGAAGGGGAAGCGATCCAGCGGGCGGATCAGGCCGATGTCTTCGAACGTCGGCTGGTGGGCGAACGCGACCCGCCGGAACGCCCGCTCCGGATGGCCAGCGGTGACAGCGGCGTCGTTGAAGGTCGGCGTGCGCATCCGCTCCAGGCGCAGGCGCTCGACGTCAATGTCGGCGATGGCCATTTGCGAGGCCATGGGAAAGCGGTCGGTCTCTGCCAACCGGCGGCCAAGTTCGTGGATGGTCGCCTGTCCGTCCCAGGCCAAGTCCGTCGTGCTCTCGCCCGGTCCTGCCGCAGAATAGAGATAGGCCGCCATGCAGCGCGTGGATTGCGAGGCGCAGAGCAACTCCCGATCATCGGCTTTACCAACCACGATGTTCGAGGCCGACAGGTTGCAAAGGATCAGCGCGCCGGCCAGGGCACCAGCAGTCGATGGCGGGGTCGGTGCCCAGAAGTCCTCGCAGATCTCCAGATGGAAGACGAAGTCGGCCAGATCGTCGGCAGCGAACAGGATATCGGTGCCGAACGGGACCGTCTGGCCTGCCAGGGTAAGCACCAGGCCCGTGACGCCCGCACCCGGCGCGAACCAGCGTTTTTCGTAATATTCCCGATAGTTGGGCAGGAAACTTTTGGGAACCACGCCCAAGATTTTGCCCCGGCTGATGGCGACTGCACAGTTGTAAAGGCGGCCGTTATGCGCCAGCGGCGCGCCAACGATAAGGACCGGCTTCAAGGTCGCGCTGGCCTGGGTGAGCATGGCGATCTCCGCCTCAACCCTCTTCAGCAACGCGTCCTGCAGGAACAGATCATCAATGGCGTAAGCCGAAATCCCCAGCTCAGGGAACAGCATCAGGTCACAGCCTTGCGCATCGCCGTCGCGGGCCAGCCGAAGCGTCTCCGCCGCATTGAACCCTGGATCGCCCGGGATCACCGTTGGCGTGCAGACCGCCGCGCGGACGAACCCGTGGCTGTGGATCGCGTGGAAGGCCTGGCTCAAGCTGAGCTCCAGTTCCGAGTAATGCTCAGTTTGAGCATATACACCTTGAAGACCGAGTTATCAAAGGCAAGGCTTCTGTCCGACCGATACCCCGCCCAGGTCAGTCGTCGCGGTGGACCCGCTCACGGCGCTCATGGCGCTCCTGCGCCTCCAGGCTCAGCGTCGCGATGGGTCGGGCTTCGAGCCGTGCCAGACCGATTGGCTCACCGGTCTCTTCGCAGTAGCCATACGAGTTATCCTCGATCCGCCGGATGGCCTCATCGATCTTGGAGATCAGCTTGCGCTGGCGATCCCGCGTACGCAGTTCCAGCGCCCGATCCGTCTCGGACGACGCACGGTCGGCGATGTCGGGATGGTTCTCGGTTTCCTTTTGCAGATGCGACAGCGTCTCGCGGGACTCCTTCAGGATGTCCTCTTTCCACGCGTTGAGCTTCTGCTTGAAGTACTCAAGCTGCCGCTCGCTCATGAACGCCTCAGCCTCGGATGGTTTATACCCGGGGGCCTCAGCCAGTACCGTGGCCGTCTTCATGTAAACCTCACGCCCCTACGTCACCCCGACATATGAGGCGGCTGTACAGCAAAACGGGTGACAAGTTCAACGTCGCCATTCTGGGTGTTGGCTTTAAGCCGCACGGCTCGCCACCTCGAGTTTGGCCAATTCGACGGCGGCGCGGGTTTCGATCTCGTCCAGCAAGCCTTCCAGCTTAGGGTCATCGGTGGCGCTGCGCTGCTCGCGGATCGCGTGCGAGAGGTTGTTCAACTGCGCTGTGCTGAGGTCCCCACCCAGCAGCGCGATCTTGATGCCGTCCAGTTCGTCCAGAAGGCGGTCGGCGCGGCGCACCGAGCGGCGGCGCCGTTCCGTAGGCGATTCGATGTCTTGCAGCGCTAGCAGCGCTTCCAAACCCATAACGCCGCTGACGCTCGACGGGGCGGAAACCTGGGCGGCGGGCGCGGGCGCAGAGCTACCCACGATCCGGAAGCCTTCGCCACTCGCGGCGCGCGCAGGCCTTGCGCTAGCCGACGGCGTGGTGGCGCCTGTTCCGGTGACCTTCATGGAATTCGGTACTCAGCCCATCTTGAACTCGCCCACCTTGCACCGGTCAAACTTGCAGCATGGTTAACCGAGGGCAGTTTCTGCCTAGGTGTTGCGTCCTACGCAAATCCTCTTTGCGCTGATTTCATTGTAAAATTAGTTGGCACGGTTCTGGCGAGGGATTGACGTGCACAGTTGCGCCCAAGGGATCACATACGTCCGGTTTCCGCCTTCCTTGCCGTCCTGCTAGCCGCCGCCCTGGCTCTGGGTACCGCATCGGCTCCTGCCTCGGCGAAGTCCCGCATCAAGGACATCGTGGAGTTCGAGGGTGTGCGCGAGAACCAGTTGGTCGGCTACGGCATCGTCGTCGGCCTGAATGGCACTGGCGATGCGCTGCGCAACGCGCCCTTCACCAAGCAGAGCCTGGAGGCGATGCTGGAGCGGCTGGGCGTCAACGTCCGCGACGCGAACCTCAACACCAAGAACGTGGCCGCCGTGATGGTCACCGCCAAGCTGCCCCCCTTCGCTGCGCCGGGCGCGCAAATCGATGCCTCGGTCTCGGCGCTGGGAGACGCCAAGAGCCTGCTTGGCGGCACTTTGCTCGTCACCCCGCTGCTGGGCGCGGACGGCCAAGCCTATGCCGTGGCACAGGGTACCGTACAGACCGGCTCGGTCAGCGCTGGCGGTGCCTCGGGTTCGACCGTGCTGAAAGGCGTGCCGACCGCAGGCCGAATCGCCGGGGGCGCCAGCGTCGAGCGCGAGATCGGCTTCCAACTGGCCAGCATGGCCCAGATACGCCTGACCCTGCGCAATCCGGACTTCACCACCGCCCGGCGGATCGCCCAGGCAATCAACGACGCCTATCCCGGCACGGCCATCGCCTCGAACCCGACCATCGTGGCGGTGCGCCCACCAGCGGGTCAGAACATGGTCGCCTTCCTGGCCCAGATAGAGAACCTGACCGTCGAACCGGACAGCGCCGCCAAGGTGGTGATTGACGAGGTCGCCGGTGTCATCGTGATGGGCGAGGCGGTCCGAGTGTCCACCGTGGCGATCCAGCAGGGCAACCTGACGATCACCGTCCGCGAAACTCCCGCCGTCAGCCAGCCAGGCGCTTTCGCCCGCGTCGGCCAGACAGCGGTCGTGCCTCAGTCCGACGTCTCCATCGAAGA
>JAYTWT010000306.1:0-4909 GCA_043743295.1 Alphaproteobacteria bacterium
TGGTGCGCACCCTGCGCAACGCGTTCAGCTCTGGCCGCATCGCCCACGGCTTCATGCTGACCGGGGTGCGCGGGGTGGGCAAGACCACTACCGCTCGGCTGCTGGCCCGAGCGTTCAACTACGAGACCGAGACCGTTCACACGCCTACCGTCGACTTCACGGGCGAGGGCGTTCACTGCCGCTCGATCATCGAGGGGCGGCATATGGACGTGCTGGAGTTGGACGCCGCCAGCCGCACGGGCGTCGGCGACATCCGCGACCTGCTGGAAGGCGTGCGCTACGCCCCGGTTGAGGCCCGCTACAAGGTCTACATCATTGACGAAGTGCACATGCTGTCGACGGGCGCGTTCAATGCGCTGCTGAAGACGCTGGAGGAACCGCCGCCGCACGCCAAGTTCATCTTCGCCACCACCGAGATCCGCAAGGTGCCGGTGACCATCCTGTCGCGGACCCAGCGGTTCGACCTGCGCCGGGTGGAGCCCGATGTTCTGGTCAAGAACCTGGAAATGATCTGCGAGGCCGAGGGCGCTCGCGTCGAGGCAGAGGGGCTGATGCTGATCGCCCGGGCCGCCGAGGGCTCGGTCCGCGACGGCCAGTCGATGCTGGACCAGGCCATCGTCCAGGCCGACCCCGGCCAGCTAGTCAGCGCCGCCTCAATCCGCGACATGCTTGGCTTGGCTGACCGCGCCCAGACCATCGCCCTCTTCGAACAGATCATGCGTGGCGAGGCGGGCGCGGCCATCGAGACCTTCCGAAGCCTCTACAACCTGGGCGCCGGGCCGGACCAAGTGGTGATGGACCTGCTGGACCACACCCACGGTGCCTCGGTAGCCAAGGCGATCGGCCCGCAAGCGCTCATCCTGCCCAAAGACCAAGCGGCCCGCCTAGCTGCCGTGGGCGCAGCCGTGTCGGCGGGGACCCTGTCGCGCATCTGGCAACTGACGCTGAAGGCCTATGACGAGGTGCGCCGCGCACCAGACGCCGCCGCCGCCGTCGACATGGCCTTGATTCGCCTCGCCTACGCCGCCGATCTGCCGGGACCGGAGGAGGCACTGAAGCAGCTTCGCAGCGGGGATTTGCCCGCAGGCGGTCCAGCCGGCGGCGGTGCGCCATCCGGGGGTGGCGCTGGGGTCTCGGCCCGTGGCGGAGCGACGGCCATAGCCCGTCAGGCCCTGCCCGCCGGCGAGCCCGTGCAAGAGCCCATGGCCGTCCTGAAATCCTACGAGGATGTCCTAGCCCTGATCGACCGACGCCGGGATGTCTCGCTAAAGATGGACGTCGAGCGCTATCTCCGCCCGATCAGCTTCCGGCCCGGCGTCATCGAGTATGAGCCCGGTCCCGGTGCCCCCGCCAACCTCGCCCAGCGCTTGGTGGCCCGCCTCAAGGAATGGACCGGTGAGCGCTGGCTGATCGCGGCCCAGGGCGGCGGCGGGGCCGAGAGTGCCTGGGAAAAGGAAAAGCGCGAGCAGCGCGAGGTGCGCAGCCAGATCGAACGGGACCCGTTCGTGCAATCGGTGATGAACGCCTTCCCTGGAACTGAGATCGTGGGCATCCGCAACATGGCCCCGCCGCAAGCGATCGACACCCTGGCCCCAGACAGCGACGAAGACGACGACGAGAAGGACGAGGACTAAACCCGCATGGACATGAACGCCCTGATGAAACAGGCCCAGGCGATGCAACAGCGCATGGCCGACGCCCAGACCCGGATCTCTGAATTGGAGGTCGAGGGCACATCCGGCGGCGGCATGGTGCGCCTGAAGCTCAGGGGCGGCGGCGACCTGGCGGGTGTTGTGCTGGATGAGAGTCTGATAACGCCCGGCGAAGGCGAGGTGATTGCGGACCTGATCATCGCCGCCCACGCCGACGCTAAGCGCAAGCTGGACTTGGCCCAGGGCGAGTTGATGCGCGAGGCGGCGGGACCGCTCGCCGGGCTGAATATCCCCGGAATGCCGAAGTTCTAGCGTGGCGTACAATAACAGCCATGACCGTGCGCCTCTCCTCACCCCTTGGGGGAGGGGGACCAGCCGAAGGCTGGGGGAGGGGGCACATCGCCTCCCGACCCTATCCTGCAAACCCCCTCCACCCCGCTTCGCGCGGTCCCCCTCCCCCTACGGAGGAGGAGAATCTGGTGCCTTCGGATCCCCCCCCTGATGGCCGCCTCCGCTGGACCTGAGATCGAGCGTCTGATCGGATTGCTCGCCAAACTGCCCGGGCTGGGGCCGCGTTCTGCGCGTCGTGCGGCGCTGGCGCTGTTGAAGCGGCGTGAACAACTGCTGGCCCCGCTGGCGGATGCCCTGGCTGAGGCGGCGGCGCGGGTACGCACCTGCCAGGTCTGCGGCGCCCTCGACACTCAGGACCCCTGCGCGATCTGTTCGGACCCTCACCGCGACGCCGCCTTGATATGCGTGGTCGAGGAGGTGGGAGCCCTCTGGGCCATGGAGCGAGCCAGCGCGTTCCGGGGCCGCTACCATGTGCTCGGCGGCCTCCTATCAGCCCTCGATGGCATAGGCCCGGATGCCCTCAAGATTGGCCCGCTGGTCACCCGCGCCTCCGAGCCCGGCGTCGCCGAAGTGATCCTGGCCCTGCCCGCCACGGTCGATGGCCAGACCACCGCCCACTACCTCGCCGACCAGCTGAGCCGCGCCGAGGTCTCGATCACCATGCTAGCGCGGGGCGTCCCCGTCGGTGGCGAACTCGACTGGCTGGACGACGGCACTATCGCCCAGGCCATGCGCGCACGCAGACCGGCCTGAGGCTGGCCGCGACTCATCATCTCGGCTAAGAACGCAGCATGAACGCCGTTCTCATCCTCGCCACCGCCTGCGCGCTGGTCGCCATAGCCGCTATCGTCTGGGCCCTGCGCGAGCGGGATCGGGCCAATCTGGCCGAGGCGCGGATGGCGGCGCAGGCGGAACAGGGCGATGTGGTTCGGGCCCAGCTGACCCAGTCGGCGGCCAGTGTCGCCGAGGAAATCCTCAAGCGGAATGCCGAGGTGGTGCACAACCGAGAACAGCTCGCTCAGGCGCGGCTGGAGGCCCAGCTGAAGCCGGTCGCCGAAACCCTGCTGAAATTCCAGGAACAGGTCACCGCTGTCGAAAAACAGCGCGCCGAGGAGACCGGCGGGCTTAAGGAACAGATCGCCCAGCTGCTGGCTGCTTCTACCGCCACCCAGGACGAAGCGCGCAAACTGTCCTCTGCCCTGCGGCGCGGGGCCGGGGTTCAGGGCCGCTGGGGCGAACAGACCCTGCGCAATGTGCTGGATGCCGCAGGCCTATCGCGCCACTACGACTTCGACGAACAGACCTCTACCGACACCGAGGAAGGCCGGCGTAGGCCGGACGTCACCGTCCGCCTGCCCGGCGGTGCGCTCTTCGTCATCGACGCCAAGTGCTCGCTGAACGCTTTCCTGGACCTACAGGATGCTCAAGACGACGAGGCCCGTGACCACGCGGGTGCGCGCCATGTGCAGAGCGTACGCGGCCACATCCAGGGTCTTTCGGCGAAGGCTTATTGGGACCAGTTCGAGGCCTCGCCCGACTTCGTGGCGATGTTCGTGCCGCTGGATTCTGCCCTGGCGGCGGCGCTGGACCGGGCACCCGACCTGATGAACGAGGCGATGGACAAGCGGGTGGTGATCGTCACCCCCTCCACCCTGTTCGCACTCTGCAAAGCGGTGGTCTACGGTTGGCGGGTCGAGGAGCAGGCCGCCAACGCCCAGAAGATCGCCGAGCTGGGCCGCGAGCTTTACAAGCGCATCGCAATAATGGGTGCCCACGCCGGTGCCGTCGGCAAGGCGCTGGAGCAGGCGGTGGGCAAATACAACCAGTTCGTCGGCTCACTGGAGACCCAGGTCCTGACCCAGGCCCGCCGGTTCGAAGACCTAAAGGTCGAGCACCAAGGCAAGGCCATCGAGCCGTTGGAACCCCTGGAGAGCGCTATCCGTCCCCTGGCCAAGCTATCCAGCGCGGAGGCACCGACGGTGCGGTTGGTGGCGGGGGATGAGGGGTAGGGCGGGCGCACGCAACCTTGACGCACCGACCCCACGACCTTACCTCCCGCCCTATGGCCCTGCGTGAGATCCTTGTCGTCCCCCATCCTGTCCTGAAACAGGTGTCCAAGCCCGTCGCCAAGGTGGACGACGCCTTGCGGGCCCTGATGGATGACATGCTGGAGACCATGTACGACGCCCCCGGCATCGGCCTGGCTGCCATCCAGATCGGCGAGCCTGTGCGGGTCATCGTCATGGATCTGTCCCGCGAGGGTGAGCCCAAGGCACCAAGCTATTTCGTAAACCCGGAGATTCTCTGGGCCTCGGAAGAGACCCAGCCCTACGAGGAAGGCTGCCTCTCGGTGCCGGAATACTATGACGAGGTCGAGCGTCCGGCACATGTCAAGCTGCGCTACCTGAACTATCAGGGCGAACACGTGGAAGAAGACGCCGAGGGCATGTACGCCGTCTGTATCCAGCACGAGATGGACCACCTCGAAGGTGTGTTGTTCATCGACCATCTCTCGCGCCTAAAGCGGGAACAGGCGATCAAGAAGGTCAAGAAGCTGGTGCGCGCCTGACGGGCTGCCCTGAGTGCCCGTCGTTCCCATCTGCCGCCGCACCCGCTAAACTCCGATTATGCGTCTGGCCTTTCTCGGCACCCCTGATTTCGCCGTCTCCGCCCTGGCCGCCATTGTGGCAGCGGGCCATGAGGTAGCTTGCGTCTATTCCCAGCCCCCCGCCCCCCGCGGGCGGGGTCATGAGCTGAAGCCCTCACCCGTCCACGCCTTCGCCGACACGTGCGGCATTCCCGCCCGAACGCCCGCCTCGATGCGTGAGCCCGCCGAGGTCGCCGCCTTCGCTGCGCTGAACCTCGACGCCGCCGTGGTGGTGGCGTTCGGTCAGATCCTGCCCGCT
>JAYTWT010000307.1:0-3567 GCA_043743295.1 Alphaproteobacteria bacterium
ATGCAGGCGATCAACGTCAGCATCGGCTTCGACCGGCGGCTTGCGGACCAGGATTTAGCCGGATCGCGCGCGCACGCCGCGATGTTGCGCAAGCGCGGCATCATTTCAAGTCAGGACGAGGGTGTGATCCAATCCGGCCTCGACGCTATCGCCGCTGAGATCGTTGCTGGCACCTTCCCCTTCCGGGAAGAGTTCGAAGACATCCACATGAATATCGAGGCGCGGCTGCGCGAGCTGATCGGTCCCGCAGCCGGCCGCCTGCACACGGCGCGCTCGCGCAACGACCAGGTGGCGCTCGATTTCCGCATGTGGGTGCGGGACGCCTGCGACCGCACAGTGATTCAACTGCGGGCCCTGCAAGCCGCCGTGATCGCCAAGGCCGAAGCGCACGCCGACACCCTGATGCCGGGTTTCACCCATCTGCAGCCCGCCCAGCCGGTAACCTTCGGCCACCACTTGATGGCCTACGTGGAGATGTTTGGGCGCGACGCTTCGCGCTTCAGCGACGCGCGGCGGCGGATGAATGAGAGCCCGCTGGGCGCGGCGGCTCTGGCCGGCTCACCCTTCCCCATCGACCGGGAAATGACGGCCAAGGCCCTTGGTTTCGACCGGCCCACGGCCAATTCGCTGGACAGCGTCTCGGATCGGGACTTCGCACTGGAGTCGCTGGCCGCAGCCACCCTCTGCGGGGTCCACCTCTCGCGGCTGGCCGAGGAGATCGTGATCTGGACGACACCGCAGTTCGGCTTCATCCGACTGTCAGACGCCTTCACGACCGGCTCATCGATTATGCCGCAGAAGAAGAACCCCGACGCCGCCGAACTGGTGCGCGCCAAGGTCGGCCGCCTGTTGGGGTCGTTCACCCAGCTGACGGTGGTGATGAAGGGCCTGCCGCTGGCCTATTCCAAGGACATGCAGGAAGATAAGGTTCCGACGTTCGAGGCCTTCGACGCGCTGGAACTCAGCCTGCTGGCTATGGCCGGGATGATCACCGACCTGGAGCCGGTCGCTCCCCGGATGGCCCAGGCCGCAGGTGCCGGATACTCAACGGCGACGGACCTTGCTGACTGGCTGGTCCGCACACTGGATATGCCGTTCCGCGATGCCCACCACATCACCGGCGCGGCGGTCAAACGTGCCGAGACCTTGGGCTGCGACTTAGCTGAACTGCCATTGTCCGAGCTTCAGGCTTTGTCGCAAGGCATCAGCGCAGATGTCTATGAGGTGCTGACCCCGCGCGCGTCTGCGGGCAGCCGCAAGAGCTATGGTGGAACCGCGCCGGATCAGGTCCGCGCGCAGATCAGGCGTTGGAAGGAAATCCTGGCATGAGCCGCAAACTCGCACTTTCGGGTCTCGTGATCCTGGCTTTCGGCCTCGCGGGCTGCGGGAAGGTTGGCCAGTTGGAACGACCTGGTCCGATGTTCGGCAAGGCCAGCGCGGAAGACGGCAATGTTGCCAAGCCGCCGTCGCAGGACCCCAGTCGCCCCCTCGAGACCGTCGACCCTCGGGATCGATCTGTTGATATCGCGCCACCGCGTCCATGAACCACTTCGAGCTTCTGGACGGCGAACTCGCCTGCGAGGGCGTACCACTGGCGCGCATTGCTGAGGCGGTCGGTACGCCCGTCTACGTCTATTCTTCCGCCACGCTCGAGCGGCACTACACCGTGCTGAACGATGCACTGGTGGGTGCCGGCCTGAAGGACCCTCTGATCGCCTTCGCAGTGAAGGCCAACTCCAACGTCGCCGTGCTACGAACCTTAGGCAACCTTGGCGCTGGTGCCGACGTCGTCTCCGAGGGCGAGGTGCGGCGCGCGCTGGCGGCCGGTATCCCGCCGGAGCGGATCGTCTTTTCCGGCGTCGGCAAGACCGAGGCCGAGATCGCTTTCGCCGTTGGGACCGGCGTCGCCGAGATCAATGTCGAGTCTGAACCGGAACTGCATCTGGTCAATCGCGTCGCCCAAGGCCTGGGCCGCCGCGCCGCCGTGGCGATCCGGGTCAACCCCGACGTCTCAGCGGGCGGACATGCCAAGATCGCAACCGGCAAGGCCGAGAACAAGTTCGGCGTCAGCTTCTCCGAGGCTGAGCGGCTTTACGCCAACGCCGCCAACATGGCCGGCGTGCGCCCCATCGGCGTGGCCTGCCACATCGGCAGCCAGATCACCGACCTCGTTCCCATGGAGGCCGCCTTCACCAAGATGCGCGGCCTGGTCCAGCGCATCCGCGCTGAGGGGCTGAACCTGGAACGCCTGGACCTGGGCGGCGGCCTTGGCGTACCGTACTTCAACACCCCCACTCCGCCTGCGCCCCGCGATTATGCCGCCATGATCGGCCGCGTGATGCAGGGTCTGGACCTTCAGTTCGCTTTCGAGCCCGGTCGGATGATCGCCGCCAATGCGGGCGTCCTTTTGGCACGTGTGAACCACGTCCATATCCGTCCCGAGGGCCGACAGTTCCTGGTGCTGGACGCGGCCATGAACGACCTGCTGCGACCGGCGATGTACGACGCCTATCACGACATTCGCCCGGTAGTGCCGAGGGTCGGAGAACCTACGCCCTACGATGTGGTCGGTCCTGTCTGCGAGACCGGCGACACCTTCACCCGCGACCGCGACCTTGCGCCGGTGGAGGCTGGCGATCTGGTCGCCTTCATGAGCGCCGGGGCCTACGGCGCAGCGATGGCCAGCGAGTATAACTCGCGCCTGCTGGTGCCCGAGGTGCTGGTCAAGGGCGACCAGTTCGCCGTCGTCCGGCCTCGTCCGGCCTATGAGGACATGCTGGCGCGCGAGCGGTCTGCGCCTTGGTTGGACTGACGCTCAAGGCGTGGATGTCAGCGGCAAGTCCAGTTCGACGATAAAACGGCAGCAGATTGCGGTTACCGTCAGACAGCACGTTTGCAAGTGACTCGGTCGAGGTGAACCAGACCTTTTGGGCATTGGGTCCAACGGCCAGTTGGCCACGCGCGATAGCCATCGTGCGCGCCTTCATGTCGGCATAGCTGGCAATTCCTACGCTCAGCGTTGTCATGGGCTTGGGTCTCAAAGCGGTGTAATGCAATCAGGTCATCAGATTGTGATAACCAATGCAACGCTGGTCGTTCGTTGATGACCCGACAGGTGTTCCGCTCAACCTCATCGTCAGCTAGGCTCAAACCGTGAAAACCGTCAGCGTGACCGAGGCGAGGAAGACTTGGTCCACTCTGCTGGATCAGGCTGAGGCGGGTGAGGATATTCTCATCACGCGGCGCGGTAAGGTCGTGGCGAGGTTCTTACCGCCCGACGACGAGACGATGCGTCGGCGGGCTGCTCAGGATGCCGTCGATCAGCTGCTCGAAATGCGTCGAGGTGTGACACTTGGCGGCATCAGCATCCGCGAACTGATCGATGACGGAAGAAGGTGAGTTCGCACCCTACGGTTGACCGCCCCGCCTAAAGCGTCAGATGCATGAACTGGTTGAAGGCGCTGGCTTCGTAGTCGCCGAAGGTGCCGCCGGATTGGAAGCCGCGCTTGCGGTACATGGCCAGGGCGGGCTCGAAGGCCTCACCACTGCCGGTTTCCAGGCTGAGGC
>JAYTWT010000308.1:0-8722 GCA_043743295.1 Alphaproteobacteria bacterium
AGGCGTGGGCGTTGCGCCTCCATATGCACATAAGCTGCGAGTAGGCCGGCCGCGTTTTCGACGCGGTGGCTGTCCGTAGTGGTCTGGAACCCCCAGGCCTTCAGGCTCTGCAACGCGGCCCACTGACTTTCGGCGAACGGGCCGCTGACCAAACCCCAGGCATAGGCGAAGAAGCGCAAGGGCCGTGCCGCCGTGATCGTCGGATCGATCTGGCGCAGCGAACCCGCGGCAGCGTTACGCGGATTGGCATAGGTCTTTTGTCCCGCCTCCGTCGCGGCGGCATTGAGCGCGGCGAACCCCTCGTGACCGAGATAAATCTCGCCCCGAATCTCGATCTCACTCGGCCAGCCGCCACCGGCCAATCGTTTTGGAATCTCAGCGATGGTTCGGACATTCTGGGTGACATCCTCGCCGGTGCGCCCGTCGCCCCGCGTCGCCGCCTGGACCAGGACACCCCCGACGTAGCGAATGGAGCAGGACAGCCCGTCGATTTTCGGCTCAGCGGTGTAGGCGACCGTCTCATCGGCCCCGATGCGCAGGAACCGGCGGATGCGCGCATCGAACTCTACCGCCTCCTCATCGGCGAAGGCATTGTCGAGGCTCAGCATCGGCACGCCGTGCTCCACGGCCGAGAACTGCTCCGCCCGCGCCGCGCCGACCCGGGTCGATGGCGAATTGTCACGGACCAGATGCGGGAACCGGGCCTCGATCTCAGCATTACGGCGCTTCAGCGCATCGTATTCGGCGTCAGAGACCGTCGGGCTATCGCGCTGATGATAGGCGATGTCATGCGCCGCCATCTCGTCCGCCAGCCGGGTGAGTTCGGTGAGTGCTTCGGACTCTGTGAGGGCAGCGGCGGGTGTCAGCATAGGATGTCTATAGTGCTCCTGCAGGTGGGACTTTAGCGCGACCGGCTGGCCTTACCCAAGAGCCCGCTTGACCCAATCGGTTTGGTCGCGCACCTCATCGCCTCATGACAGATATTCCGACCCTGAACGGCCCCATGGTGCCGCCCGCCTCCGGCGGTGCCCCCAAGTCCATGGTGATCTTCCTGCACGGCTATGGCTCCAATGGTGATGACCTGATCGGCCTGGCCAGCTACTGGCAAGCCGGCCTGCCGGACACGGTATTCGTCTCGCCCAATGCGCCGCAGGTCTGCCCCGGTTCGCCGGGTGGCTATCAGTGGTGGGGCCTATCGGGCGGCGACCCGGCCAAGCGGGCGGAGGGTGTTCGCCAGCCGGCACCCGTGCTGAACGCGTTCATTGACAGCCTGCTTGCCCGGTTCGGGCTCAGCGAGGATCGGTTGGCGCTCGTGGGATTTAGCCAGGGCACGATGATGGCGCTGCATGTCGGGCCACGACGGGCCAAGGCCCTGGCGGGGATCGTGGGTTACTCCGGCGCGCTGGCCGACCCGGAACGACTGGCCGAGGAGGTGCACTCGACGCCCCCGGTACTCCTGGTGCACGGCGATGCGGACCCGATGGTGCCGTTCGCGGCCTTGGCGAGTGCGAAAGCGGGGCTGGAACAGGTGGGCATCAGCGTCGCCGCACATGTTGCGCCGGGACTGGGGCACAGCATCGACGAGTCGGGGTTACGGCTGGGCGAACAGTTCCTGGGCAAGGTGCTAGCCTAGGATCACCCGACCATTGATGAGCGTCGCCTGCACCCGCTCAGCACTGGGCTCAGCCAGGACGTCAGCCAGAGGGACGTCCAGCAGGCAGAGGTCGGCAGGAGCCCCGACCACGATGCGTCGAGGTCTGGTTCCCGGTTGTGACGGCTCTCCCAAGTAGAGTTGAAGCGCTCTGGCGGGGTTGAGGCGCTCGTCTGCCCCGAGGATCAAGCCGCCCGCGCTGCGCCGATCAATGGCGGCGGCGATGCCGATCCAGGGGTCTGGGGCGGCGTAAGGCGCGTCCGAGCTCCCGGCCACGGGTATCCCGGCGGTCATCAGGCTGGCGCAGCGGTAGAGGTCCAGCCGGTCGGTTGGATCAACCTCATCGGCATAGCGGTCACCGCGCTCGCGGATGAAGCCAGACTGGGTGACCACGGTAAGGCCGAGCGCTTTGAGTTGGCCTATGGCGGCGAGGGGGATGACACCCCCATGCTCGATCCGGTCACCGGGCTGGGCACCGGCAGCCTCGAAGACGGCTAGAGTAAGGGCTAGCTCAGCCGCAGTGACGCAGTGGACGGCCACGGCGCGGTCCCAGGTCCGGGCGCGGACGATGCGCGCTACGAAGTCGTCGAACTCCGGCAAGGCGTGGTCGTCCAACAGTACCTTGACGGGTCCCACGGCGAACGCCCCGTCGGCGGGGGCCGTCAGCGGACCGGCGCTCATCAGGGTCAGACGTTGGGGGAGGTCGCCGCGCCGATGGGCTTGCGCCAACAGGTCAGCCGCCTCGGCGTCTGTGGTCACGCTGGCATCGGTTAGGGCGGTGATTCCGTAGGCGGCCAACTGTGCGCCGATGGGTGCAAGCGGCGGCGGTTCGGCGCCAATCCGACCGCGCAGCCACGCGTCACCGCGCCAGAGCCGGCCCGTCTCGCGGTCAAAGCCCGACGGATCATCGCCGGGGCCGAGCGCCGCGATGGCGCGGCTGTTCAAGACCCAGAGCGATCCCGTCTGATGTTGGACGCGAACCGGGTTGTTCGGGGCCAGGACATCCAGCTCGCGCCGGGTCAGTTCACCCAACGTGGCTTCGTGATAATCCAACACCCGAACCCAGGCACCGGGGGGCCGATTTCGGACCGCTTGCCCAATCCGCGCCGCGAAATCACCGGGGCTCTTCAGGTCCGCCATGGAGACCGAGTTTGCCTTAGCCGCCAGGGCGAACAGATGGATGTGATGATCGCAGAGGCCTGGGATCAACGCTCCGCCTCGCCCGTCGATATCTGACCCTGACTTGGGTAAGCTGACACCGATTTCAGCTATCCGACCGTCACTGGTCCGGACATCAAGACCGCTACGGCCCTGCACCTCGACGTTGCGGATCGTGAGGCTCATTCGGACCGCCGCCAGCCGCAATGTACCGCCGCGCCCGCCGCCGAACCCGCAAGCGAGACATCAACCATCACACCACCGCCCGCCTCGATCGCGGTCAGGGCACCAACCGCAGCGGCGAGGCCCGTGACCGGATCGGCCAATGCATCGCCCAGGAAGTGGGGCTCCCCGCCGGGTATCCACCTTACGAGGCCACCCGCCGCCGCCGCATCGTCGCCGAACGCCACGCGCTGTCCCCAGGGTTCGGCCCACCCGTAGCCTGTGACCGCCACCCAGGTGAGTCCGGGATTGGCGGCGAATACAGTTTCGGGATCAAGGCCCAGAGCGATCAGGGCGCGAGGCCTTGCGCCGGTGATCAGAATGTCTGCGGCCATCACATGATCGACCAGCCGGGCGCGACCGTCGGCGGATGAGAGGTTCAGCGCAATCTCCCGCTTGGCACTGTTGAGACGGGCGAAAAAATCCGGCGTGGTCTCGCGGGTGGGGTCCGGGCGGGTAGCGCTTTCCACTTTCAGCACATTGGCGCCCATCGCCGCCAGGATCGCCCCGCACATGGGCCCGGCCCAAAGCGCCGATAGATCGACGACCTTCAACCGCCGGTCGGGTCTCGAAGCGCCCGAGCCGAACCGCAACGCTGGTGCGGTTAGGTTCCCTCGGACCACTTCGCCCACAGCGCCGGCCGCGAGCCCGAGCAGGCTCGCGCCGGCGACCAATTCGGCCCGGGTAAGACAACCGCTCGCCCCCGCGATCATCGCCCAAGGGTCCTCGCCAAACGCACAGCCCAGCCACGCCGGGACCAGGTCGCGGTCTTCGTCGCGCGCCAGATTGAGCGCCATCCATCCGTCTGCGCATCGGAACAGCCGACAGGCCCCGTTGGGCGAGATCAGCCCGGGTAGGGCAAGCGGCAGAGCGCCCTGGCGGTCCAAAACGCCCATCGCGGCGACATCCACCTGCTGGCCCGTGCGTGCCGTCAGCTCAGCGACCTGGGCGCAGAGTAGGTTGAGGGTGGGCGCGATCGGGTTCACGGTGTCACGGCATCTACGAGGCCCCAGGCGAGTGCGGTCTCCAGCGTGATCTCGGCACCGGAGATCGCCATATAGGCCGCACGATGACGACCGATGCGGCGCGGAATGGTAACGGTCCCGCCTGCGCCGGGGATCAGTCCCATCGAGACTTCCGGCAGTCGAAACGTGGTCCCGGGTCGCGCTATGACCTGCCCGGCGGCGGCGGGAATTTCGATGCCCGCACCGACGCAGGCACCGTGCAGTAGGGCGGTAATCCGAGCGCTTAAGATATTTACCTGCCGCGCGGGCGCACGCACGGTGCGGATTAGGTGGGCCAGCGCCACGTCGTTGGCCAGCCCGAACGTATCGAGGTCTCCTCCGGCGCTGAAGCACGGGCCTACCCCGCTAAGGGTCACCAGCGGGGCGTCAGGATGAGCCAGAGCAAAGGCCAGAGCCTCGTCCAGCGCGTCCCGCATCGCGGCGTCAAAGGCGTTGCGAACGGAGGGTCGGTTCAGCTGGAGGTCCAAGCCCTCCGAAGTGTCCCGGATCAAAACGCGCGGGGCACTATCCTCAGCGCGTTCGCGGATCGGCGTCGCGGCGCGCCAGTTGCGAAATCCTGCAGAGGCTAGAAGCATAGAGTACGCGAAGGATTCGAGGGCCAGGGCCTGATCGAACGGTAGGTTGAGGGTCATCCGCAGCACCTGGACTGCGACGGCGCAAGCTGCGGATTGATGCGTCACGGCCGCCTGTAGGTGCTCGATTTCAAGGTCGAGGCGGTCTGGACCGACGCTGACCCAGGGGCGCGGCGCGAAGGGATCTACGCTGAGGAGGATGTCGAAGGCTTCGAGGTCGGTGGAGGGGACGATGCCACTGCGGTGGACGCCGACGCGCGCAGTGCCCGGCCCCGCCCCCTCCCCCACTTCGTGGTCTTCCTCCCCCCTTAAGGGGTGAGGTAAGGTGGTCACGCTTAGCCCCACGCCGCCGAGGTCGATCAGGTCAGCGATGAGCCCCGGCAAGGCGATCTCCGATGTCAGGTGGGTGACAAACCCTTGGCGGCGATCATCTCAGCTCTGAGCTGGCGACGCAGCAGTTTGCCGGTGTCGTTGTAGGGCAGCGCCGCACGGAATTCCCAGACCTCAGGCGTCTTTGTGGAGCGCAGACGATCCTTGACCCAGGCCGCCAGTTCGGCGGCGGCCGGGGCCGTATCGCGGGCTACGATCACCGCCGCGACGTTCTCGCCCCAGTCATTGTCGGGCAGGCCCAGCACGGCCACGTCCTCCACCCCGGCGTGCTCGCGCAGCACGTCCTCGATCTCTCCGGGCGAGATGTTCTCGCCGCCACGCACGATCACGTCATCCAGGCGGCCTTCCACGAAGAGGTAGCCGCCATCGTCAATCCAACCCCCGTCGTTGGTGGCGAACCAGCCGTCGTCTTGCACGACCTTTTTATGGGTGTATTCGCCGCTGACCTGCTCGCCGCGCACATAGATTTCGCCGGACTGGCCGGGCGGCAGGGCCTTGCCGTGGGGATCGCGGATCTCCAGCTCCAGCGTCGGCAAGGGCCGCCCCACCGAACCCAGACGGCGCTTGACCGCCTCGTCATCCGAATAGAGCGCCATGCGGTGATCGTCCGGCCCCAGCACCGCAACCGTCGACGACGTCTCGGTCAGGCCATAGGCGTTGACGAAATCCACGTGCGGCAACATCGCGAGCGCCCGCTCGATCACCGGAAGCGGCATCCGCCCGCCGCCATAGCTCAACGCCTTCAGGCTGGGCAGGCTCTCCCCGCGCGCCTCCAGGAGATCGAGAATCCGGCCCAGCATGGTCGGCACCACCATGGCGTGGGTGATCGCCTCAGCGGCGGCGGCCTCGACCCAGGTTTCGGGCGTGAAGGCCTCTAGATGCACGATCCGCCGGCCGCCATAGACCCCGGTGAGAATCGCGGAGATGCCCGCAATATGATACGGTGGTACGCTTACCAGAGCCGCCTCGCCGTCCTCGGCACCCAGGAATTCGACGGTCGAGATAACATAGGATGTCAGGTTCGCGTGACGCAGGATCGCCGCCTTGGGCTCGCCCGTCGTGCCGCTGGTAAACAACAGCACCGCGATATCCGGTTCGGCATAGGGAAGGTCTGCATCCTGATGCGCGGCCAGCGCGCAGGCGGCTTCGAAGGCGCTGCGGGTGACGATGGCGACGTCGGGGCTGGCGTTCAGTCGGGCCGCCATATCGTCATCGACAATCGCCACCGCCGGCGCCGTGCGGGCCAACAACTTATTCAGGTCGGCGTCGGGCAGGCGGTAGTTCAGCGGTGCAAACGGCTTGCCCAACAGGCCTGCCGCGAACAGCGCCACCGGCAATGTCGGACCGTTCAAGCCCACAAACACCACGGTATCGCCGCCAAATCCCGCCAGCCAGGCCGCAGCACCGGTGACCCGACGACGCGCGTCGGCAAAGCTCAAACCCTCGGCACGCGGGCCGAAGGCCAGGCGATCCGGCGCGCCGTCAGCGGCCATATCAAGCAGGAGTGTTGTATGCATCCGGATCAGTCCGAGGCAGGCAGTTTCTTGGCGTCCTTCGCCCCGATGGTGCGCCCGCCGATGGTCAGCGAACCCGCACCGGCCTTGGTGCACAACACCTCAACCCCGGTCTCATCGTCGGCATAGCGTTTGCCCATCTGGCTGCCTGCGGCGAAGTCTGCCGCCAGGGTCTTACCCTCAGGCTTTTCGGCGCTGTGAGGGATCAATTCGTAGCCGCCGCACTCCAGGCTTATCTCGGCCTTAGGCGGGCGCACCACGACCACCTCTGTGTCACACACCGCGCTCTTCCAGCGCGAACCCGGCTTCAACTCCATACGCTTCGTCCCCTTGTTTGTTTGTTGCGCTGATAGTGCGACATCACGGGGATGGGGACAACAAACATCCCCTACTGACCCCCGTCCACACGCACGATTGCGCCGGTGGTGAAGGAGGACAGCGGGCTGGCCAGATAGAGGGCAGTCGTGACCACCTCCTCAGGGCGTCCGGGTCGACCGAGGGCGTTGTTGGAACGCGCGCGCGCTTCGGGCGTCCAGGATTGGGCGATGTCGGTGAGGAAGGGACCCGCCGAGATAGTGTTCACGCGCACTTTGGGTCCGTACTCACGCGCCATCGACACCGTCATGGCGTTCAGCGCCGCCTTGGCCCCGGAGTAGGGCACCACGCCGGGAAGCGGCATCAACGCACCGGACGATGAAACGTTGATGATCACCCCGCCGTCGCCGAGGTTCATCCGATGCGCGACCTGAGAGGCCAGCCGAAACGGGCCCTTGAAGTTCAGGCCCAGGACACTGTCGAACAGCGCCTCGGTCACCTCGTGGCTGGGCACCGCAGGCGACATGCCCGCATTGTTGACCAGGATGTCGATCCGACCGAATTCGACGTAGGCGGCAGCCAGCATCGCGTCGATCTCGTCCCAACGGGCCGCATGCGCGGCGAGCGCCAGGGCGCGGCGGCCCATGGCCCGCACTTCGTCCGCCGCTGCCTCGCAGGCGTCCAGTTTGCGGCTGGTGATCACCACATCGGCCCCGGCGCAGGCAAAGGCGCGGACCATCTGCAGCCCCAACCCCCGACTGCCGCCGGTGACCAGGGCCACCTTGCCGGTGAGGTCGAACGGGTTGTCGTTCATGGGGTGGCTCCTGAGGCGGGTCAGATTTGATAGCCGCAAGCAAGGTCGAGGTCGATCCGCAGAGGCCCAAACCTGGTTTGGAACTGCTTCGGCCTCAAGCAAGATACTCTGCATCCACTCGCCTCATGGACGAGAACCGTTTGTTAGCGTAGCGTAGCTACTCGGTAAGGAGGACGTCCTGGAAGCGCTTGCTCCAACGCGACGGGTTTTTTCGCCTTCTAGAAGCCGCACGGGGTCAGCGGAGTTGTTGGATTCAATGGCGAAACGCCCATGAACCCTGCCGATATTGAGGGCCCGGCGTTACCTCCATCACCCGAGCAACGCGCCGCATTTGTGCGGGCTGCCTTGGCCCGCGGCGATCTATTGGGTGCCTACGACGGCGTTGCTCGGCGCGGCGACATCGCCCACCAGGAGCTGAATTACCTTGAAGTCTTGACCCTGGCGCGTCTTGGCGACACGGAGCGCGGTCTTCGTCTGTATGACGACTATGATCTCTCCGCGATGGGTGAAGTTGACGCCCTGTCGCTGAAGGCGCGGCTGCTCAAGGATCAGGCCTTCGCTGCCGGACATCTACCCGAGTCTACGTCTCTACTCGCGGCGTGCGCTCTCTATGCTGCCGTGTATCGTCGGACCCGCTCCAGCTATCCAGCGATCAATGCCGCCACCCTGGCGCTGATAGCCGGTCGGTCTCGGCTAGCGGCGGCTCTTGCGCGCGTCGTGGTCCGCGAGACAGCCCCCGAACACCGTAAGGGGTACTTTTCACTGGCTACCTTGGCCGAAGCCCTTGTGGTGTTGGGCGACTACGACGGTGCAACGGCGGCGTTGTCGCGCGCGATGCAGGCTTCGGATGCAGACGTGGGCGCGCGATCGACCACCGCGCTACAGCTTCAGCGGCTCGTGGCCGCGCTCGGCCCCTCAAACGGGCTGGCGACACTGATGGCCCTGATCGAGCCGCCAAAGGCGGCCATGTTCTGCGGGAACATATTTCTGGGCGACGTGGCGTTGGAGCGTGACCTTGCCGCGCGGCTAGACGCCATCATTTCGAAAGAGCAGATCGGGTT
>JAYTWT010000309.1:0-3197 GCA_043743295.1 Alphaproteobacteria bacterium
GGGTCGGTGGCTTTGGGCGTCGACGCCGCCGACGTGGTCATCACCATGCTGCCCGCGGGCCCGCACGTGCGACAGGTGTATGCAGAGCAAATCCTGCCCCACGCTCCGAAGACAGCGCTGTTACTCGACTGCTCGACGATTGATGTCGAGAGCGCTCGCGCCGTCGCGGCTCAAGCCCGCGCGGCGGGGTTCCGTTTTGCCGACGCGCCGGTGTCGGGCGGAACAGCCGCCGCCGACGCGGGAACGCTGGCTTTCATGATCGGCTGCGACGAGGCCGACTTCTCCGCAATTGAAGAGGCGCTCTCACCCATGTCGCGCGTGACGATGCGCGCCGGCGACCACGGGGCAGGGCAGGCGGCCAAGATCTGTAACAACATGGTTCTAGGCGCTTCGATGATCGCCGTCTGCGAAGCCTTTGCCCTCGCCGAGAAGCTGGGTCTCGATGGCGAGCGATTCTTCGAGATCGCGTCGAAGTCGTCGGGCCAGTGCTGGAGCTTGACCAGCTATTGCCCATTCCCCGGTCCCGTGCCGACCGCACCGTCGAACCGAAATTACGAGGGCGGTTTTTCGACCGCCATGATGCTCAAGGACCTGAAACTGGCCCAGGAGGCCGCGTCCAAGGCCGGTGCCGCCACGCCTCTCGGTGCCACGGCAGAAGGCCTCTACGCTCTGTTCGACCGACTAGGCGGGGGCCAGAAGGACTTCTCGGCGATTCTGGAAATGCTGCGCGGTAACGCGCCGGGCGCGGGGGGTTGATCTGCGTCAATGACGAATTCTGGGCCACAGTTCACGAAACATGGCCGTGCATTACCGGTGATTTAATAGACAAGCTGAAATCACGGCGCCAAAAGGCAGGCGCATTCAGGGGACTGGCACGCGCGCTGAGCGACACCAGGGTAGACGTAGATGGACTACAAGGCCGCCTTTCATACCGCTGTGGAACGGGTCCGCTCCGAGGGGCGATACCGGGTTTTTGCCGACCTGAAACGCCATCGTGGCCAATTCCCTAATGCCACCTGGACCCGTGATGACGGCACCGAATCCAATGTAACCGTCTGGTGCTCGAACGACTATCTGGGCCAGGGCCAAAACCCGGTTGTGCTGGACGCCATGCACAAGGCGCTCGATGAGGCGGGCGCCGGGTCGGGCGGCACGCGCAATATCTCGGGCACAACTCACTATCACGTCGAGCTTGAGCACGAACTCGCCGACCTGCATCAAAAGCCGGCGGCTCTGCTGTTTACATCAGGCTATGTGTCGAATGAGGCGTCACTCTCCACGCTCTACAAGATCCTGCCGGGTCTGCTGATCTTCTCTGATGAGCTGAACCACAACTCGATGATCAGCGGCATCCGCACCGGCAAGCGCGAGCAACGGATTGTCGTCCGCCACAACGATTTGGCGCACCTGGAAGAACTGCTGATCGCCGCCGACCCGGCGGCCCCCAAGCTAATCGCCTTCGAGAGCGTCTATTCCATGGATGGCGATATCGCCGACATGCGCGGTACGGTTGCTCTGGCCAAGAAGTATGGCGCGATGACCTATCTGGATGAGGTCCACGCGGTCGGCATGTACGGCCCGCGCGGTGCAGGGGTGGCGGAGCGTGACGGCGTGATGGCCGACATCGATATCGTCGAAGGCACATTGGGCAAGGCGTTCGGCGTGATGGGCGGCTACATCGCCGCTGACACCGTGATCGTCGATGCGATCCGCAGTTACGCCGACGGTTTCATCTTCACCACCTCCCTGCCGCCGGCCCTGGCTGCGGGTGCCGTGGCCTCGATCCGTTATCTCAAAGACCACAATGAGGTGCGCGTCGCTCACCAGGCCCGTGCCGCCTCGCTGAAGGCCAAGATGCTGAAAGCTGGCCTGCCGGTCATGCCTTCGGTCAGTCACATCGTGCCGGTGCTGGTGGGCGACGCCGTTCACTGCAAGATGATCTCGGACATCCTGCTGGAAGAGCACGGCATCTATGTCCAGCCCATCAACTACCCGACGGTTCCGCGCGGCACGGAGCGCCTGCGCTTCACCCCATCTCCCGCCCACGACGACGGGATGATGGACGAGTTGGTCGACATCCTGGAAAAGCTCTGGGACCGCTGTAACGTCCAGCGCATTGGCGGCTACGCGGCCTGATCCGGCGGAGCAGGTCTTCCCCCACAGCTCGGAATCCCCTATAGCACCGCGTCCTTGGGTGACTGGCGATGAAGGTGGGTGACCACCGGGGAGCTCTGGGACGTTAAGCGCCGCTCGCCTGGGCCGATCTCAACCTGATCCGCTTCAAGGAGCCGCCGCATGAACGTCCACGTGCAATCTTCGACCCACGATTTCTTTGGCGACGATGTCGGCACCTCCGATCCGGCGATCGCCCACATCCTGAATGCGGAACTGATCCGCCAGCAGGAACAGATTGAGCTGATCGCCTCGGAGAACATTGTCTCGCGCGCCGTGCTCGACGCTCAGGGCTCGGTACTGACCAACAAATATGCCGAGGGTTATCCGGGCAAGCGCTACTACGGCGGCTGCGAAGTAGTGGATGAAGCTGAGCTCATCGCCATCGACCGCGCCAAACAGCTGTTCGGCTGCGACTACGCCAACGTCCAGCCCCACTCCGGCAGCCAGGCCAACCAGGCCGTCTTCATGGTCACCATGAAGCCCGGCGACACCTTCATGGGCATGAACCTGGATCACGGCGGTCATCTAACCCACGGCAACCGGGTCAACCAGTCCGGCAAGTGGTTTGTCCCCGTCGCCTATGGCGTCCGCGCCCAGGATCACCTGATCGACTACGATGAGGCCGCCGAGGTCGCCCGCGCCAACATGCCCAAAGTAATCATCGCCGGCGGCTCGGCCTATTCGCGCCAGATCGACTTCAAGAAATTCCGCGAAATCGCTGATGAGGTTGGCGCGATCCTGATGTGCGACGTCGCCCACTATGCCGGCCTGATCGTCGCCGGTGAGTATCCCAATCCCTTCCCGTATGCCGACATCGTCACCACCACCACCCACAAGACTTTGCGCGGCCCGCGCGGCGGCTTGATCCTAACCAACGACAAGAAGCTCAGCACCAAGATCAACAGTGCTGTGTTCCCCGGCCTGCAGGGCGGCCCGTTGATGCACGTGATCGCCGCCAAGGCCGTGGCGTTCGGCGAGGCGCTGCGCCCCGAGTTTAAGGCCTATGCGAAACAGGTGATCGA
>JAYTWT010000310.1:0-2028 GCA_043743295.1 Alphaproteobacteria bacterium
CCCAGCCGGCTTTGGGTGTATCGCGCCGGCCGCGTGACGGCATCGGGCCGCCAAAGGGAACCGAGCCTAGTGGTGCGACTCAGACAGATGGAACCGCCCGAGTCGCACCACAAGCCATTGAAATTAGTGGATCGGACCACAGACGGATGGGAATCATCCGTCTGCTACGATCCACTGGGTAGTCGCCCGCAGCGGGTCATGGCCCCAGTTCATCAGACTCCAGCGCCAGCGGGTGTGGGTGACGTCGCCCCACGGCCGCTGGGCCAGATGGCGGCGGCAATAGCCGATCACCTTGCGCATATGCCGGTAGTCGGCGTCGGTGAGGTCAGCGGCCGGCGTTTCGCGGATCTCTAGGATGCGCGCGCCGGACTGGCGGCCAACTGATTCGCGCTCGCCCTTGCGGACCATGCCGACCTGGCGGCTCTGCGGCTGCGCCCGCCACGCGCGCAGTTCGGCCTGCGACAGATTGGTCAGGCGCAGGAATTCCAGGCGGATTTCGGTCTCGGTTTCGGGGCTCAGGTGCATCCGGCGCATATTCGCTGATCCGGCCGCCGGAAACACCCCTGGTTCGCGTCCCCAACGCCTTGGCAAGCCTACATGATGCGCGTATGCACCCCCGCGAAGGAGCCGGACGGGCGTGGCGCATGCCGCCTCGGCGCGACCTGTTCCGATACCGGCGGAGGACGTCCCGATGGGGTGTCGCCGGCCTAGCAGACCGAGGGGACATGAAGTCGAGTTTTCAGGGTTTGCGGACGCGGGCGGCGGGGGTCGGTGGGGGCGCCGCGGCGGCGTTCTGGAGCGCAGCCGCCTTGGCGCAGGACATGATCGGCCAGCCGACGCCCGGTGGGATCAGCATGCAACCGGGTGTCACGCCGCTGCGTGAAGACGCGATCTGGTTCCACAATGTGATCCTGATGCCGATCATCACGGTGATCACCCTGTTCGTGCTGGCGCTGATCGTCATCGTGGCGGTGCGCTTCAACAAGCGGGCGAACCCAGTTCCGGCCAAGTGGAGCCACAACACCCCGATCGAGATCATCTGGACGGTGGTGCCGGTGATGATCCTCACCGTGATCGCGGTGTTCTCGTTCAAGCTGCTGTTCGCCTACAACGACATGCCCAAGCCGGATCTGACGATCAAGGCGACCGGTTATCAGTGGTACTGGGGCTTCGAATACCCCGACCAGAAGGTCGACGAATTCATCTCCAACATCCTGCCGGAAGACCAGGCTACGGCGCGCAAGGAACCCTACAAGCTGGCGACCACCGAACCGCTGGTGGTGCCGGTGAACAAGGTCGTGCGGGTTCAGGTGACGGGCGCCGACGTGATCCACGCCTTTGCGGTGCCGGCCTTCGGCATCATCACCGACGCAGTCCCGGGGCGGGTGAATGAGACCTGGTTCAAGGCCGACCGCGTCGGCACCTACTATGGCAACTGCCGCGAGCTTTGCGGTGTCGACCATGCCTTCATGCCCATCGAGGTCAGGGTGGTGAGCCAGGCCGATTTCGAAGCCTGGATCGCCAAGAAGGGGGGCTCGGTTGCGGGCGCCGCGCCGGCCCCGGTGTCCGTGCCGCTATCGCAGAGCGCCCCGGCGGCGGAAACCGCTGCCCAATCTGCCGCCGCGATGGTCAATCCGGCCGCTCCGGCTCCGGCGCCGACCATGACGCAGCCCGCCGCGCCCGTCGCGGCCGCCAAGCAATAAGCCAGGATACGGTTCAGATGGCTCAAGCCGCCGCTCACGATCACCATGATGATCACGATCACAAGCCCGGGTTCGTCACCCGCTGGTTCTTCTCCACGAACCACAAAGACATCGGCACCCTCTATATCCTGTTCGCCATTATGGCGGGCCTGGTGGGCGGTGCGCTCTCCGGCCTGATCCGCTGGGAGCTGGCCGAACCGGGCATTCAGGTGTTCGCGCCGGGCAGCCTGCTGGCCACGAGCGGCCTCGTGGAGGCATCCCATCACGGCTACAATGTCGTGGTCACCGCGCACGCTCTGATCATGATCTTCTTCATGGTCATGCC
>JAYTWT010000311.1:0-5787 GCA_043743295.1 Alphaproteobacteria bacterium
TAGGTCGCCACAGTCCAAGGCGCGCCTGCAAAGCCGATCAGCGCCCGTTCCGGTTCAAGCACCGAACGAACCCGCTGGAGGGTTTCACCGATGTTAGCCAACTTTTCGGTCGAGCCCTCCACAGCCCCACGCAGAGCTGAAATCGACGGCAGTTCACCCAAGCGTGGACCCTCTCCAGTCTCAAACCAAACTTCCTGGCCTAAGGCTTGAGGGATCAACAGGATGTCGGCGAACACGATAGCGGCGTCCATCGCAAACCGCCGCATCGGCTGTAGCGTTGCCTCCGCTGCCATCTCAGGATTGAAGCAAAGCGCAATAAAATCTGGGGCTTTGGCGCGTAGGGCGAGATATTCCGGCAAGGATCTACCTGCTTGGCGCATGAACCAAATAGGCGGTCGATCCAGGGTTTCACCCGCTAGGGCGCGCAGAAGCCGAGGTTCAGGAGCACTCATAGCCGCCTTAAAGCCCGCAATCGCGATCGGCTCAAGAGCGTCGATCCGGCGGACTAATCTTCAAAAGAAGAAGGCTTTGAAAAACGTAGGTGTAGGAGCCGTTGGTCCTGTCGATTTGGTGGATAACGGTCTTCACTGACGAGGCGTTAACAGCCTACTGGCCGGTTGTCCGCAAGCAGGGATTTGAGCAAAAGCTGCCTGTGAAATACGGGGATCGACGCAACTGGCTATGAAAGCGTTAAGCTTTTGTTAATCCTTCTCCGGGGAGCGAGGCGGTAGGGCCAAGTCATCCCAAGTCTGTCGAGCCTATCGCCGCACAGCCACGCCGCCAGCCGCCGTCCTGGGCGCCGAGCCCCGCGAAACTCGCCGATCTGTCCCCGCAATCCCCCAGCTCGCCGCCTGCCGCCAAGGTTCATCAAGGCTATCCCCAACCGCCTGCGGCTTCGCTAAGAGGATGTCCACAGGATCCATCCCCAGAAGACTGGGCCCAAACTCGCGTTGGACGTCGCCGTGCCAAACACCCAGCCACCTCGGCTCGCCACCTACTTCCATATTCACCTGGTCTCCGACAGCACGGGGGAGACGCTGAACGCCATGGCCCGCGCTGTGTGCGCGCGCTTTGAGAACGTTATGCCCATCGAGCACATATACGCGCTGGTGCGTTCTGCGCGTCAGCTGGACCGCGCCCTTGCGGACATCGAGGAAGCGCCCGGCATCGTCCTGCACACCATCGTCGATGCCAAGCTGCGCGATGCGCTGGAAGAGGGCTGTCGGCGGATGGATATGCCCTGTCTTCCCGCGCTGGATCCGTTGGTCAGTGCCATGCAGCGCTATTTGGGTGCCGCCACGACCTCGCGGGTGGGGGCACACCTTCGGCTGGACAACGACTATTTCAACCGTATGGACGCGCTGAATTACGCTATCGGCCATGACGACGGCCAGGGTGGGCAGGATCTGGACCAGGCCGACGTCGTGCTGCTTGGCGTTTCACGCACCTCCAAGACCCCAACCTGTATATATCTGGCCCACCGGGGCGTGCGGGCGGCGAATGTGCCGTTGGTGCCAGGTCGGCCGCTGCCGGAGAAACTGTTCCACCTGAAGAACGCCCTTATTGTCGGCCTGCTGATCGCCCCGGATCGGCTGATCCAGATCCGTCGAAATCGGCTGCTCAGTCTGAAAGAAAACCGAGAATCCAGTTACATCGACCAGGACGCCGTGCGCGAAGAGGTGATCGGTGCGCGCAGGCTCTATGAACGCCACGGCTGGCCAACCATTGATGTGACCCGCCGGTCGGTCGAAGAAACCGCCGCAGGTGTCTTGAACCTCCTTAGCAAAGGCCACGGTCAAGTGGAGGTCCTGGGTTGACCCTGGTCCTGGCGTCTAAGAGTGCAGCAAGGCGAGCCCTGCTGACGGGTGCAGGTGTTGCTCATGAGGCCGTGGTCTCTGGGGTCGATGAGGACGCAGCCAAGGCGGTCATGCTAGCCCAAGGTCTCGGTCCGGCCGAAGTAGCGGATGCTCTGGCCGAGTTGAAGGCGTTGGCGGTATCCCAGCTGACGCGGGGCTTGGTGATCGGCGCGGATCAGACGCTGGAACTTGACGGGCAACTCTACGACAAGGCGGAGACTCTGGCCGAGGCGCGCGCTCGGCTCATGCTTTTGCGGGGCAGGACACACCAGTTGCATTCGGCGGTGGTCTTGGTCGAAGCGGGTCAAGTCGTCTGGCGCGAGCGCATCACGGCTCACCTGACGATGCGGACCTTCTCGGACGCTTTCCTACACACCTATCTGGAGACAGAGGGTGAGGCGGCGCTGGGGTCAGTGGGCTGCTATCGGCTGGAAGGTCCAGGGGCTCAGTTGTTCTCGCGCATCGAGGGGGACTATTTTGCGGTCTTGGGTCTGCCGTTGATCGGGCTCCTGGCGTTTCTGCGGGATCGGGGTGAGATCGCATCATGATTTCCGGAAAAACCGTGGTGGCAGGGGTAGCGGGCCGACCCATCGCCCACTCCCTCTCGCCATTGCTGCACAACGCGTGGCTATCGGCCACTGGGATCGACGGTGTCTATGTGGCATTCCCTGTCGCAGAGGCGGGGTTCCAGGCCTTCGTGAGCGGCCTTCGCGGCGGCGCTGTGCGCGGTCTGAACGTGACTTTGCCGTTTAAGTCTCAGGCGCTGGCGGACGCTGATGAGGTAAGCGACATCGCCCGGCGTTCGGGTGCGGCCAATGTGCTGGTCTTCGAAGAAAACGGACGCGTCTTGGCCGACAACACAGACGGCGTGGGATTGCTGGCTGCCTTTAGGGCGCACGCCCCGCGCTGGAGTGTCGGCGAAGGTCCGGTAACTGTGCTTGGCGCAGGCGGCGCAGCTCGCGGGGCGGTCGCGGCCATGCTAGCGGCAGGGGCGCCCAAGGTCTGGTTGGTGAACCGTACCTTGGCGCGGGCCGAGGCAATAGCTTCGGACTTCGGCGCGAGGGTTACACCCTTGGCCATGTCGGACGCGGTGCGCGCCCTGGCGGACAGCACAGCGGTGATCAACGCCACGTCCGCCGGGCTCGCAGGGCGGGGTGACCTAAACCTCGATCTGGGGCTGACAGACGCGACCACCGTCGTCATGGACATGGTGTACAAGCCCCTGGAAACACCGTTTCTGGCTAAGGCGCGGGCGCTGGGGCGGACAACGGTTGATGGCTTGGAGATGCTGATCGGCCAGGCGCGACCGGCGTTCGAGACCTTCTACGGACAGCCCGCCCCCGATCTGGATGTGCGCGCATTGGCACTTAGGGCTTTGGTATCATGAAGGTCATTGGTCTCACCGGCTCCATCGGCATGGGTAAATCGACGACAGCCGCGATGTTCCGCGAGGCCGGGGTTGCGGTCTATGACGCCGACGCCGAGGTCCATGCGGCCTATGATGTCGGCGGTGCGGCGGTCGAGCCGGTTGAGGCGGCGTTCCCCGGAGTGGTCAAGGCCGGCCGGGTGGACCGCGAGGCGCTTCGCAAAGCCGTCCTGGGAAACCCCGAAGCGCTGAAGCGTCTGAACGGTGTAGTTCATCCGCTGTTGGGGGCCAGCCGCACCCGGTTCTTCGATGAAGCCAGGGCGGCAGGCGCAGACATGGTGGTTCTGGATATCCCGCTGATCTTCGAGACCGGCGGCGAACGGAACATGGATGCTGTCATCGTGGTCTCGGCCCCTGCCGATGTGCAGCGAACCCGTGTGTTGGCGCGCGAAGGCATGACGCCTGAGCGGCTGGACGCGATCCTGGCGCAACAGGTTCCGGATGCCGAGAAACGCGCCCGCGCCGACCACGTCGTCGACACAGGCCAGGGCCTGGACCACGCCCGTGCGCAGGTCGCCGAGATCATCACGGCCCTGCGCGCTGGGAGGGCTTGAACCCAGCTCGAAATCGAGGTCATGAATAGCTCATGGCCCGCGAAATTGTCCTCGACACTGAAACCACCGGGTTCGACCCCAAGACCGGCGATCGGCTGGTGGAAATAGCCTGCCTTGAGATCGAAAGTTATGTGCCCACCGGTCGCAGCTTTCACGTCTACATCGACCCTTGCCGCGATATGCCGGCAGACGCCGAGCGGGTTCATGGCCTCAGCGCCGCGTTCTTGAAGGGCAAGCCGCGCTTTGAGACTCCAGACGTCGTCGACGGGTTTTTGGACTTCATCGGCGACGCGCCTTTGGTGGCGCACAACGCCGGGTTCGACCGAGGCTTCATCAACTGGGAGCTGGCCAACTGCAGCCGCGCGCCGATTCCAGAGCCACGCTGGATCGACACCCTGGCCCTGGCAAAACAGCGGTTTCCCGGCATGCACAACTCGCTGGATGCGCTGTGCAAACGCTTCAGGGTCTCGCTGAGCGAGCGCGAGAAGCACGGCGCGCTGATTGACGCCAAACTGCTGGCAGCGGTCTACCTAGAATTGAAGGGCGGCCGCGAACGGCGGCTGGAATTGAGCGTCGCGGCCTTGGCCACCACCGCGTCGGCGGCGATCCGCACCGACCATGGGCCGCGGCCACGCGCATTGGCACCACGGGCGACGCAAGCCGAGCGCGAACGCCACGCCGCCTTCATCCGCGACGCCGTGAAGGCGGGCGATCTCTGGGAACGCTTCGGGATTTAGAGCGTCGTCCGAAAAGTGAGAACCGGTTTTCGGATCGAACGACGCTCCAGGTCCTCGAAAGTCGAGCCTGCTCTTTCGTTCTCAGACGCAGCCGTCTGAAAAAAACGGCAGGCTCTACGCGTGGCCGATTTGTTGGTCGGCTTGGGCCTTGCGGGCGGTGTAAACGCTGGCGAAGTCGATGGGGTCCAGCAGGAACGGCGGGAAGCCGCCCTCAGACGTCACTTCGGCGATGATCCGTCGCGCGAAGGGGAACAGATAGCGCGGGCACTCGATCAGCAGGACCGGCTCCATGTCTTCGCCCTCGACGCCGGTGATCTGGAACACGCCGCCATAGAGCAGTTCGACCACGAACATCGGGCCATCGGACCGCGTGGCTTTGGCTGAAAGTTTCAAATCGACTTCATAGAGGCCGTCATCGCGACCCCGAGCGTTCATCTCAACATTGAGGTCGATGGCGGGCTGATCCGGGCTGGGGCGCAGGGCGTCCGGCGCGCGCGGGTTTTCCATCGACAGGTCGCGGATGAACTGCGCCAGGATGCGGATGCCGGGTTCAGCGGCGGCTTCGGGCGCGCCCGCGCCGGGATCGATGTCAGTCATGAGCGGCGTAAAGTCTCTTAGAAAAGGCGCAATCGCGCGGGATGATCAGGCGTTGCGGCTATCACGACACCCTTTGTGATGCAACGCCGCCCCTGTCAGGCGGGTTCAACAGAGACTATATGGGCGCAACCGGCCTATAGTGGTCGCCTCGGACAATCTGAAAGCGGACTGTTGCAAGTCTTGGAACTGATCATCTTCGCCGCTCTGGCCGTCATCGTGCTCTATCAGCTGTATGCTGTTCTGGGCCGTCGTAAGGGATTGCAGCCGGAGGATCGCGCCGCTGTGGCCGCGCCGTCTGCTTCGCTGAGGGCTCAGGATCAATCTGCCGATCCAACGGACGACACCGATGTAGAACTGACGGGTCTGGCCGCCGTGAAGGCAAAGGACCCGGGCTTCGATCTCGCCCAATTCCTCAATGGGGCGAAGGGTGCCTATGAGATGACGGTCAAGGCTTTTGCGGAGGGCGACAAAGCCACGCTCAAGAATCTTTTGGCACCGGAAGTCTTGTCCGGTTTCGAAGGCGTCATCGACCAGCGGGCGAGTGAAGGGCGCAGCGAGAGCGTCGAGTTTACGCAACCGCCGCGCGCCGATCTGGACAGGGCCGATGTTGTGGACGG
>JAYTWT010000312.1:0-3431 GCA_043743295.1 Alphaproteobacteria bacterium
ACACCACTGGTAGCCCAGATTGCGCCACAAATCCCAGCGCAGGCCGACTGGCTGGTGCCAACCATCGTCCAATTTGAGCTGGCCAAGTGGCTCCATCGACATGTGGACACCGACGCGGCGAACAGCGCTATCGCCTTTTCGACGCGATGCGTCGTCGTCACTCTCGACTCAGCGGTGGCCCTGGCAGCCGCAGACGTTGCCCGCGTTCACAAGCTGACCACGGCTGACGCCATCATCTACGCGACAGCCCAGCACCATGGGGCGGACCTTCTGACGTGCGACGCCCATTTCCGCGGACTGCCGGACGTGATCTACATTCCGAAATCCATCGGAGCCGAGCCATGAATACCGAGGCCTCCGCCCACGCCGCCGCCCTCTGGGCCGGACTGCACATCATCCTGCTTTTGGTGTTGGCAGTGCTGGTTACCGGCCAGAGACGCAAGCACCATGTCGAGATCGGCGACGGCGGCGTGCCGACGCTGAATCAAGCAATCCGGGCGTTCGGCAACGCCACGGAGTACGTACCGTCGGCGCTGATGGGCCTGGGTGTGCTGGCCTTCGCGGGCGCCATGCCGCTGTTGATCCACTCCATCGGCTTGGTGCTGTTCGTAGGCCGGGTGTTGCACGCCGTGGGCCTGTCGCGGAGCACGGGCGTCTCTTGGCTGCGCACCTCCGGCGTCCTGGCTACATGGATCGCTTACATCGCGCTTGGCGCCTCGCTGTTGTTCTACGCGGTCCCTTAAGCGCCCTGGCGCTTGTGAGCGGCGGCGGCCTCCGCCATATGCGTGCCATGGATGAGAACGTGTTGAATGACGTCGTTGCTGCGGCGCTGAAAGCCGGGGCCGACGCGGCGGAAGCTGTGGGCGCCGAGCGACACAGCCTTTCGATCACCGTGCGGATGGACGCCCTTGAAGAGGTGGAACGCGAGGAGTCCCGCGACCTGGGCCTGCGCGTCTTCGTCGGCAAGCGCCAAGCCACAGTATCCGGATCGGACATCTCCGCTGAGGCGCGGGCCAAGCTGATCGAACGCGCGGTGGCGATGGCCCGCCTAGCACCTGAGGACCCTTATGCGGGATTGGCCGATCCGGACCAACTGGCGCGCGGCCCTCGCCCTGACCTCGACCTCTATGATCCGACTGAGCTCAGCGCCGAGACCCTGGAAGACCGCGCCCGCGCCGCCGAGGCCGCCGCGCGCCACGCGCCGGGGGTCACTAACACCGACGGCGCGACGGGCTCGTGGTCCTCGACCCGCTGGGCCTTTGTGACCAGCCACGGCTTCACCGGTGTCCATGCGGCGTCCGGCTTCGGGATCGGGGCCTCGGCCATCGCGGGAGAAGGCGACGGCATGGAGACCGGCTATGATGGCCGCTCCGCCCGCTGGGACACCGATCTTCCGACGCCCGAGAGCCTGGGCGTGGAAGCCGGCCGCCGCGCCGCCGCCCGGATTGGCGCGCGAAAGATCGCCTCAACCACCGCTCCGGTGATCTTCGAGAACCGGTTGGCCGGATCGCTGATGAGCCCGCTGATCGGCGCGATCTCCGGACCCTCAATCGCGCGCGGCACCTCATTCCTGAAGGACAAGCTAGGCCAACAGCTCTTCGCCAAGGGTATCGTGATCCGCGATGATCCACACAAGCCGCGTGGCCTGGGCTCGTCCCCTTACGACGACGAAGGGGTGACCAATCGCGCGCAAAACCTGATCGACGACGGCGTCCTGACCACCTGGTTGTTGAACTCATCGTCCGCCCGCCAGCTGGGCCTTACCACGACGGGACACGCCTCACGCGGACTGGCGGGGCCACCGGGGGTCTCGACCTCCAACCTCACCTTCCACCCTGGCGATCACACCCAGGCTGAGATGATCCGCGATGCGGGCGCGGGCCTCTTGGTCACCTCGATGTTTGGGCCGTCGCTGAACGGTAATACCGGCGACTGGTCGGTGGGCTGTTCAGGATTCTGGTTCGAGGGCGGCGAACTGGCCTATCCGGTTAATGAGATCACCGTCGCGGGCAATCTGCTGGATATCTTCGCGCGCGTCGTACCGGGATCGGACCTTGAATTCCGGGGTTCCGCAAATGCACCGTCCCTGCTGATCGATGGACTGGCCATCGCCGGCAAGTGACCGACGATCTGGCACTTATCATTGCCGCAGCCCAGGAGGCCGGTGCTCTGGCGCGCGACATCCGCCGCGCGGGGCTTGAGGTGACCTATAAGCCGGAGGACAACAGCCCGGTCACCAACGCCGACCTCGCCGCCGACGCGCTGCTGATGGACCGGCTAAGGACCGCTCGCCCGGACTTTGGCTGGCTATCCGAGGAGACCGTCGACGATGTCGATCGTCTGAACCGCCGCAGTATCTTCGTGGTCGACCCAATCGACGGCACTCGCGCCTTCCTGAACGATCGCCCCTGGTGGTCGGTGTCGATCGCCGTGGTCGAGGATGGTCAAGCGGTGGCGGGCGTGGTGTTCGCGCCAGAGTTCGACGACACCTATGCCGCCGCCGTAGGCCAAGGCGCGACCCGCAACGGTGGGCCGATCAACCACAGCGGTGTTGCCGCGCTGGAGGACTGCCGTATGGCGGGGGACTCCATGGTGTTCAAGCACCCCGCATGGCGCGAGCCTTGGCCCCCGATGCGGGTGGAGAAGTGCAACTCAACGGCACTGAGGATGTGCCTGGTCGGCGCGGGCGAGTTCGACGCCGCCGTGGCCCCGGTCCGAAAGAGCGACTGGGATGTGGCCGCAGGGGACTTGATCGCGCGGGAGACCGGCTGCTTCGTGGGCGATCACCACGGCAACCCATACCGCTACAACCTGCCCCGTCCGTCGCAGGCCAGCCTCGTCTGTACCGCCCCTGCCCTTGCCCCATTGATCCTGGCGCGCGTCCGGCATATTGGCGCACCCAGATAATATCAAATGAAACGAACTAGCCATGCCGCATAGACAACTGCTCCACCTCGTGATCGGCGGTGAGCTGAAAACCCTCGATGGAAGTCCTGAGTTCTCCGACCTGACCAAGGTCGATCTGGTGGGGGCCTACCCGACCTATGAAGACGCCGCGATCGCCTGGCGCGCCAAGGCCCAACAGACCGTCGACAACGCCCTGATGCGCTACTTCATCATCCACGCCCACAAGCTGCTGAACCCAGATGCAGCGGACGACGGCGAACATTAAGTTCGCCTACTCCCGCCGCAACACGCCATCGACCAGCGCGTTGCCCCACATGTTGGTGCGGAACTCGGCCTTCATAGCGGCCGGGTCGTACAGCGGGCTTTCGACCCATTCTGTGAACGTCATATCCGCAGACTCGCCATCGGTAAGATATCTGGCGAACGTGTAGTCCAGAACCCCGGTCTTGCCGTGGCGGATGTGCAGGTAGCGGAACGACAACTGGTCCAACGCCTCGCGGATCGGCAGGCCCTTACGGAAGTGC
>JAYTWT010000313.1:0-3739 GCA_043743295.1 Alphaproteobacteria bacterium
TGGCGCGCATCCCAATGCCAGGTGGCTTTGAGAGCCTGAACGTCTCGGCGGCCGCCGCCATCGCGCTCTATGAGGGGGCTCGTTCGCGCCAATAGAGCCCGCTACTTGGGTAGGACCAGCTCCGGATCAATTGGTCGCGCACGCTCTTGCGGTGTGGGCGCATAGCGGATCTCGAAGTGAAGCTGCGGCTCGCTGACACCGCCGCTCTGCCCCGCCTCGCCGATCTGCTGACCCTGAGTGACCTTCTGCTGCATCTTCACGCTCACCCGGCCAAGGTGGCCATAGGCTGTGACCCAACCGTCAGCGTGCTTGACCAGCACCAAATTGCCGAAACCCGGAACCTGATCGCCAGCGTAGACGATCTCACCGCTGGCGGCCGCGCGCACCGGATCCCCGAGTCTGGCTCGGACATTGACACCGTCATTGCGCGGGCCCGACCCTCGACCGCCAAAGCCAGAGATCATCTCGCCGCGGATCGGCCAGTCGAACACGCCGCGACCCAGTTGCATAACCTGCGCATCGCTCAAGGCCGGGCTGGCAACCGGCGCGCCGTTCACACTGCCCTGTGGGGTAAAGGTCGAAGAGGGCGGGCGCGGAGACCGAGGCTGTGGCGTGTAGGGTTGCGGAATATAGGGCTGTGGCGCATTCGGCAGCGTACCCGACGTGGAAGAGGGGCGATCAGCGACCGGTGGTGTGCGTGGTAGCGCAGCGGGCTCTAGCGTCGTCTCGCGCGGCGCATCCTGGACCGGGCCACGATCACGATAGCCGACGGGTAGGCGCAGTTTGCGCCCCGGCGCAACAGTCGCACCGCGTCTCAAACCATTCGCATCCCGTAGCTTGTCGACGCTAACACCAAAGCGTTGGGCGATCTCGGCCAGCGTGTCGCCCCGGGCAACCACATAACCCCTAGCCGATCCGCCGGGCCCGCGGATCGTCTGGCCGGGCTGCAGGCGATAGGGCTTCTTCAGGCGATTGATCCGCGCCAGATCGTCGATCTCGCTATCTAGCTTGCGAGCGATCTTCTCCAGCGTGTCGCCCTTGCGGACGCGATAGGCCTTACCGGGCGTTTCAATACTAACAACGCGGCCTGTCGCAGAGCGGCCCTCGCTTGGGGTTTGCACCTCACGCTCAGGTCCGGATGTGGTCTCGAGTGTGCGGCGCAGACGGGACTTCGAGGCTTTGACTTCTAGGTCAGCAGGTGCCTCCACCGACGCACTGCCCGGCACACGCAGCTTGCGGCCCGGCGAGATGGCTGAGCTTCGGCCCATATCATTCTCGGCCTTGAGCGCTCCGACTGTGGTGTCCAACCGCTTGGCGATTGAGAACAGGGTGTCGCCAGATCGGACAGTGTAGGTGCCTTCGCCAGAAGTCTTGGACTTGGTCGGGCCCTTTTTTGACGCCGCCCTCGGCGCGGCTTTGGCAATACTCGGATCTTTCAGCACCTGCCCCGGCATCAACCGATAGGGTTTGCGAAGGCTGTTCGCCTTGGCAAGCTTCTCCACGGTCGTATCCAGTCGATCCGCGACTTCAGCCAGGGTGTCGCCCCGGCGGACCTTGTAGCTTTCGGCGGCAGCCGACGAGGCCAGCGCACCCAGACTAAGGGCGGTGCCAGCCATTAGGATCAAAGCCGTGCGTTCAAATCTTGTGGTCATCGCCGCTCCGGGCCGAAGGAATCATCGGGGCGTCACAGAAGGATAATTGCGATGCGCTGACGCCCCCGCCAACCCGCAATCGGTCGCTACACGAAAAGGTCAGAGTTCCTTGGCCACGCCGTCCAGCAGGGGCACGAAGCGAACTTCGATCAGGTCTTCCACGTCGAAACCACCCTTCCCGTTGCCGCTGTAGCGCCGCAGCACCTGCACCGGGCCCTTACCGATTGGTGCCACCAAAATCCCCGTGGGCTTCAACTGGGACAGTAGCACCACTGGCTCATCAGACGCCGCAGCTGTGACCATAATGCGGTCGAAAGGTGCCTGTTCGCGCCACCCCTCCCCTCCGTCGCCGAAACGGGTGATCACATTCGTAAGACCAAGGTCGCGGAAACGCCCCTCGGCGTCCTTCATCAGGGTCCGATAGCGCTCGACCGTATAAACGAGCCGCGCCAGCTTGGAGAGGATCGTAGTCTGGTAGCCGCTGCCGGTGCCGATCTCCAGCACCCGATCACGCCGATCTATTTTGAGCGCCTGGCTCATAAGGCCGACCACATAGGGCTGGCTGATGGTTTGCCCGCAGGCAATCGGCAAGGCCGAATCCTCGAAGGCGCGATCCTTGAACAGGTCCTCAGTGAACAGAGGCCGGGGCGTTGATTCTATCGCATTCAGTACCTTCGCATCGGTCACACCTTGCGAGCGCAGCGACAGGATCAGCCGCGCCATCCGAGTTCCCGGCGTGTCCTCAGGCATGTCGTCCGTTTGGGGCATCTCAGAGCTTGGGCGGTGCGCCGCCCAGCTGACCTTTCAGGTCATGGACGGTGGCGAGATGGGTCAGATCGATATGCAGCGGCGTCACCGAAATCTTGCCATCGTAGAGGGCGCGCAAGTCAGTGCCGGCGGGAGGGCTGGAACGGAGCGGCTTGAACCCTACCCAATAGTAGTCATTACCCCGCAGGTCGGTGCGTTTTTCGTTGTGGCGGATCTGGAAATCCCGGAAGCCCTGGCGCGTGACCTCGACCTCCTTGATCCGCTCGACATCCCCGTTTGGAAAATTAAGGTTCAGCACCACGTCTTCGGGCCAGCTGATTTCGAGCAAGCGTTTGATGATGCCGGCGCCGAAAGTCTCGGCCGCCGCAAAACTGGTCCCCTCTTCGTAGAATCCCATCTGCGACAGCGCCATCGAAGGAACGCCCAGAGCCATGCCCTCGATCGCACCTGCCACGGTGCCGGACATGGTGACGTCCTCGGCCAGATTGGCCCCGCGATTGACGCCCGACAACACGAGGTCGGGTCGCTTGCCCGGCACCAGGTCGTTGATCCCCAACATCACGCAGTCGGTGGGCGTTCCCGTTGTGGCGAAACGCCGCTCGGATAGCTGCCGCACGCGGATCGGATCGGCCAGGGTCAGCGCCCGGCTGGCCCCCGACTGCTCGTACTCCGGCGCGCACACCCACACGTCGTCCGAGAGCTGGGCGGCAATCCGCTCCAGAGCCTCCAGCCCGTCGGCATGGATGCCGTCATCGTTGGTCAGCAGAATACGCATACTATAGCTTCCCCCCAATGTGCGTCACGCCTGGCATGTAGCTGTGCAGGGCTTGGGGGATGGAGATGCGACCGTCTTCGTCTTGATAGTTCTCCATGATCGCCACCAAGGTGCGACCCACCGCCAGTCCGGAGCCGTTCAGGGTGTGGACAAACCGCGTGCCCTTCTCGCCCGCCTTCTTGGTGCGCGCATCCATCCGCCGCGCCTGGAAGTCGCCGCAGTTGGAGCAGGAGCTGATCTCGCGGTATTTTGCTTGGCTGGGCAGCCAGACCTCCAGGTCATAGGTCTTGCGCGCGCCGAAACCCATGTCGCCCGTGCAGAGCAGCATAGTGCGGAACGGCAGTTCCAGACGCTTCAGGATCGCCTCGGCGCAACCGACCATGCGCTCGTGCTCGGCCTCGGACACTTCTGGGTCCACGATGGAGACCATCTCGACCTTGTAGAACTGGTGCTGACGGATCATGCCCCGGGTGTCGCGCCCGGAGGCGCCGGCCTCGGAGCGGAAGCATGGCGTCAGCGCGGTGAACCGCAGTGGCAGATCCTC
>JAYTWT010000314.1:0-2045 GCA_043743295.1 Alphaproteobacteria bacterium
GGCAACTGGAACACGGTGTTCAAGCGCTACCGCGATTGGGTGAAAGCCGATGTATTTCAACGGCTTTTTGATGCTGTCTCGGAGGAGCCGGACATGGAATATGCCATGGTCGATGCCACCATCGTCAAAGTCCATCGCCATGGACAGGGCGCAAAAGGGGGACTTCTAGCCAGGCCATCGGCCGCTCGAAAGGCGGCATGACAACCAAAATTCTCGCGCTGACCGATGCGCTCGGCAATCTTGTACGTTTCGAACTGCTTCCCGGACAGCGCTTCGACACGGTTGGGGTTCCGCCGCTGATCAAGGACATCGAATTCGGCGGACTGATCGCCGACAAGGCGTTCGACAGCAACGACATCATCGCCGATTTGAACGAACGGGGGGCAAAAATCGTCATCTCGCAGCATCCACGCCGCGCGGTGCCGTTGCCAATCGACGCCGACATTTACAAATGGCGCCACCTCATTGAAAACTTCTTCGGCAAATTGAAGGAATTCAAGCGCATCGCCATGCGGGCCGACAAAACCGATCAGAGCTTCAAGGCGATGATCAATCTCGCCGCAGCCGTTATCAATTCACGATGAATCTCAACAGGCCCTAGTCCAGGCTCGAATCGTCGGACGGGGGGCGTTTCCCAGTTTGAATTTTCCGGCTAAGCGGATCGCATTTAAATCCCTTCCCGAACTTCCAGGCCTGGACGCTAGACTTTTGACATAACTTCACATAAAGATATGCTTATATGTCGATGGTCCCGCGCAAGTGGGTGAAAAGGGAACGCCGTGCGTCCTGGCTGGACCGATGGGTCCGGGGACAAGTCGGCGGCTGCCCCCGCAACTGTCAGCGGCTAGTCGCTGGCCCGTCTGCCTGATTCCAGCCAGGAATGAGGCAGGTCACTGAACCTCTCGGTTCGGGAAGACAGGGCTGACGGCGATAGGTGCCCGGTACATTCGTACCAGCGCCTGCGAACCGCGAGCCAGGAGACCTGCCATCGTCGCGCAAACCAACGCTGCCGGGCGGGGCGTACCGGGGCAGGAGACGACCCATGCTTATCACCTCATGCGGTGACCGCCGCACTGTGAGCGTTGTGTTACGCTCTTCGTCCCAATTCGCCCCGAGGCCGGCCGGCAGGAGGCTCGCATGACGGTCGCGAGCAATCTTGGTTTCCCGCGCATTGGACGCCGGCGCGAATTGAAGACTGCCCTGGAGCGTTTCTGGTCAGGCGATCTCGAAGAGGCCGGGCTGGAAGCGGCGGCGGTGACGCTGCGTGCTCAGCACTGGAAGCTTCAGGTGGGGCTGGGCATCAGCCATGTGCCGTCGGGCGACTTCTCTCTCTACGACCATGTGCTCGACACGGCATGTATGCTGGGCGCACTCCCGCCGGGCTATGGCTGGTCAGAAGGGCCAGTGTTGCTTCCCACCTACTTCGCCCTCGCCCGCGGCTCTCGCGGCACGGCTGTCGAGCAGGCGGCCGGCATCGCACCCAGCCAGCTGGCGCTGGAAATGACCAAGTGGTTCGATACAAACTACCATTACCTGGTCCCACGCCTCTCAGCCGGGCACCGTTTCGTACTCAC
Organism: Alphaproteobacteria bacterium; assembly: GCA_043743295.1. Lineage (GTDB taxonomy): Bacteria > Pseudomonadota > Alphaproteobacteria > Caulobacterales > Caulobacteraceae > Phenylobacterium. The sequence continues at coordinate 1,575 of JAYTWT010000314.1, forward strand.
ATCGAACCGGCCGCTCCAGCAGTTCCGAGAGGCAGCGGCGCTATCGCTGCGCACCCGGCCCGTGCTGCTGGGGCCGATCAGCTTCCTCCTGCTGGCAAAGACGACGGACGGGTCCGACCCGCTCGATCTGCTGGATAACGTGCTGCCGGTCTACGCCCAGATGCTGCGGGAACTGACTGAGGCGGGGGTCGCATGGGTGCAGATGGATGAACCGGTGCTGGCGCTCGACCTGCCGGAGAAGGCGAGGGCGGCGCTCAATCTAGCCTACCGCACGCTTGCCATAATGCCCACACCGGATATCCTGCTCACCAGTTATTTTGGTCCGCTCGGCGCCAATCTCGCCACGGCCGCCAGCTTGCCCGTAGCCGGGCTGCATATCGACTTGGTGCGGGGTGGGGCAGAACTGGATGAGATGCTGAAGATGGTGCCGGCGGAGAGTTGGCTGTCGCTGGGCGTCGTGGACGGGCGTAA
>JAYTWT010000315.1:0-3805 GCA_043743295.1 Alphaproteobacteria bacterium
CATCGACGGCAAGCGCCATTGGATGATTGGAGGGTGCAAGGGTTCCGGTTGGAACGGCTCGGATCGGATGGCAAAGGTCGTGGTGCATACCCCGCGGGCGGTTTCGATCACCGCCAGCGGCTCCATCTCGGGCGTCATCGGCCGTTCGGCCAGCCTGGATATGCGCAACTCCGGATGCGGCGAGTGGACCATTGCCGACATGGCGGGCAACGCCACAATCCATCAGTCGGGGGCTGGCGCAATGCGTATGGGGGCCTCTGAGACCCTGGACCTGCATATGTCGGGCGCAGCAAGCGTGCACGCAACACGGGTGAGGCGCGGGTTGAACGCGCAACTCTCCGGCGCCGGAGATGTCGAAGTCACCGACCTGACTGGATCACTCGACGCCCGGGTATCAGGGGTTGGGAAAGTCCGGGTGGCGCAAGGCAACGCCGACAATGTCCGCGCATCGGTCTCTGGCATGGGCGGCATCGAGTTTGGGGGTGTTGCGCGGAACCTCGACGCTTCGATCTCAGGATTTGGTGACATCCGCGTCGCCGAGGTTACCGGGCAGGTGACCAAGTCTGTCTCTGGCGCTGGTGCGGTGAAGATCGGCAAGCGCCCGACCTGACGGGTATTGCCGGGCCAAGAGACTTGAAAACACAGCTTGCGTGCGGCATACGCCTGCGTCCTACCCGACATTGTTGTTGTCTGATTTTCTAGCCGCCCTGCGCGGACGACGGGTTTCATCCCCGAGGCCAGAAAACCAGCGTCGACGGGGCCGGAATGGGGGGTGCTGAAGGAGTGTAGCTCAGCTGGTAGAGCATCGGTCTCCAAAACCGAGGGCCGGGGGTTCGAATCCCTCCACTCCTGCCACCCTATATACTAACTAGGTTGAACCGGAGCGCGGGTGTCCCGCCGCTCCAGAAGAGAGTTTGAAGCGCCGCATGGCCAGGAAATCGGGGAAGTCCCCGCAAGCGATACGCGACCGTGCCGCCAAGACCGCAACGGTCATGGCGGCCCCCTCCGCTGTTGCGGTGGCAAAGGGTCCCAGCCTGATGCAGTCGATCATGGGCGCGCCGAAGTTCTTTCGTGAGGTGCGCGCCGAGGCCCGCAAGATCACCTGGACTAGCCGGAGCGAGACCTGGATCACCTCGGTGATGGTGGCGATCATGGTTGTGTTGGCCGCGCTGTTCTTCTGGCTGGTCAATACCGTCCTCAATTTTGCGATCACATCGCTCCTCAAATTCGCGACCGGCGGGTAAAGTACAATGTCAGAAGCAGCAGCCGTCGCCTCGCCTAAGGGCAATCCGCACCACAAGTGGTACATCGTCCACGCCTACTCGAACTTCGAGAAGAAGGTGGCCGAGAGCATCCGTGAGCAGGCCAAGAACCAGGGCTTGGAAGACAACTTCTCCGAAATTCTGGTGCCGACCGAAGACGTGGTGGAAATCCGCCGCGGCCGGAAGGTCAACTCTGAGCGCAAGTTCTTCCCCGGCTACGTGCTGGTGAAGATGGAGCTGTCGGACGAAGCCTATCACCTGATCAAGAACACACCGAAGGTCACTGGCTTCTTGGGCAGTGGATCCAAGCCGATCCCAGTTTCTGAAAAGGAAGTCTCGCGCATCATCGGCGCGATCGAGGAGGGCGTCGAGCGTCCGAAGCCGACGATTTCGTTCGAGATTGGCGAGACCGTGCGCGTCACCGATGGACCGTTCGCTAGCTTCAACGGCTCGGTCGAGCAGGTTGACGAAGATCGCGCCCGTCTGCGGGTAACGGTTTCAATCTTTGGCCGTGCAACCCCGGTCGAGCTCGAGTACGCGCAGGTCGAGAAAGTCGGGTAGCGCGGAGGTCCCGTGTCCGCCAGCGCCGAACCTCCCCAAATGCGCGAGCGCCTCCTGGCGGCCTTTCGCAGTCGTGAGGGGGTCTCTGACGCGCTCGTCGTTCAGAGCGTAAACTTCCTGATGGGAGATTGGCCCAAGACGGTCAATGAGCTGATCGCCGATCAGCTACTGGCTGAGGTGCTTCGGAGCTTCCCGGTGTTTCCGGGCTGGTTCGAGTACAATATGACGGCCACGCGGCGGCAATTCCTGCTTCGGGACTATCGAGGTCTGACATCCGACTTCCTGGCGCACCTGGCGATTCAGTGCCACCTGAACGAGTATGCCTGGGCCGAGGACGCTACAGAAACGTCGTTGATCAATGGCTTGGCCGCCAGACTGACCGAGTTGACGCCAGATCAGGTGATGCAGGTCGCCTGCTATCGCCCCCTCGCGTCCTTACCCGGCGCGGACGCGCTTTTGTCCAAGGCTTGGATCGGGCCCGTCCAAGACGTTTTGCGCGAACAGATCACCGCCGTGCGCGAAGAGCAGGCGATCGCGGCTAAAATTCCATGCCTCGGTGTGATCCGTGATGAGGTATCTCAAGGGGTACAGGCGCAATACGAGGTCAATCCCTATCCGCGCTGGCGACGCGCGGCAGGCGGTGCCCCGGTCACGCAGATCCACGGCCGGGTCCTCCCGAAAGCCTACAATCTCCTGATTGCCGGGTGTGGGACAGGTCGGCACGCGATCGATGCGACCCTGTTGTTGCCTGGCGCGACGACCCTAGCCATCGATCTCAGCCGGGCCAGTTTGGCCTATGCTATCCGCAAGACGCGCGAACTGGGACTAGAGGACCGCATTACCTACGCCCAGGCGGATATTTTGGAGCTGGGTAACAGCGGCAGGATGTTCGACATGGTCCAGTCGGCGGGGGTCCTGCATCACATGGCCGACCCGTTCGAGGGCGCGCGTGCGGTTTCGCGCATGGTCAAACCCGGAGGCCTTCTAGCTCTGGGGCTGTACAGTTTGCGGGCCCGAAAACATCTGGATTCCGCGAAGGCCCTGGGCCAGGCCTATACGCCGCAGACCGTGCGGGAGTTTCGCCAGGCAATCCTAAATGCACCAGGCGATGGTCAGGTCCATGCGTCGATCGTGAACTCACGCGATTTCTATGCAACCAGCGGCTGCCGCGATCTGCTGATGCATGTCCAGGAACATCAGCACACGATCGCCGACCTTCAGCGAATGATGGATGAGAATGGCCTGGAATTTCTCGGGTTCCACCAATTCCAAAACGTCAAAACCCAGTACCAGCGTATGTTTCCGCACGATCCGGAGGGGCGCGACCTAAACGCCTGGGACAGCTTCGAGGTCATGTATCCAGAGACCTTCGCGCGAATGTACCAGTTCTGGGCAGCAAAGCCGGCTTAGCCGGCGTAGTTGCGACCGGGGACTATTGCTGTTAGGAGCCCGCACTTCGCGGTTTGCCGTGAATACACTATCCGTGGGAGGGGCTGCCCGCACCACGGCCACATAGGCGGCGTTGACGCGCCTCCGCATTGGAGACAGCCATGGCCAAGAAGATCTTGGGCTATATAAAACTGCAGGTGTCTGCGGGCTCCGCCACGCCGTCGCCGCCCATCGGGCCGGCGCTGGGTCAGCGCGGTGTCAACATCATGGGCTTCTGCAAAGAATTTAACGCCCGAACTGAGAAGGAAGTGAAGGGGACTCCCCTGCCGACCGTGATCACGGTGTACCAGGACAAGTCGTTCACCTTCATCACCAAGACCCCGCCTGCGAGCTTCTTCATCAAACAGGCCATGGGCCTGAAGTCCGGCTCTAAGTTGCCGGGCCGCGACGTGGTCGGCCAGATCACCCGCGCTCAGTTGATCGATATCGCGGAAAAGAAAATGAAGGACCTCAACGCCAACGACGTTGCGGCCGCAGCCAAGATCATCGAGGGCTCTGCGCGCTCGATGGGTCTTCAGATCGTGGAGGCCTAG
>JAYTWT010000316.1:0-1791 GCA_043743295.1 Alphaproteobacteria bacterium
CGGGGCTGATCGCGCGCGGATATTGAGCCGGGCGGCAAGTGGCGCGCCGTTATGCACAAAATGTAACTGTTCCGAAGGCCGTGCTGACCTTATCTCCCCTCGTCGAAGACATGGCTGGCGAGGAGGCCGGTGTGATCAAGGTTGGTCTAGCCCTGGCCGTCCTAGCTGGCTCCCTCAGTCTGCTTTTCAGCGACTGGCACGGCCGCGTCCTCAGCTACCTCTAGGGGCTTTTCACAGCGCTGAGTTTAGTTATTTTGGCGTCACGCGTTCTGGCGCTGGGTGTTGAGCACGCCGAGCACACGCGCGAGGTCCCCTTCGCGGAACGGCTTCTGCAGCACCGGCGATCCGCGATCAACATCCCTCAGGCCGGCGTCGCCATAGCCGGTGGCGAACGCCAATGGAGCGCCCTTTTCGCGCAGGAGATCAGCGAGCGGAAATATTGGTTCGCCGCCCAGGTTGACGTCCAGCACCGCGCAGTCGATCGCGACGGTATTGGCCAGCGTGATCGCCTCATCTAGCTGCGAGGCCGGCCCAACCACGATGCAGCCGAGTTCGACCAGCATGTCTTCCATCAGCATCGCAACCATCATCTCGTCTTCAACGACGAGGACGCGGAGACCCTCAAGGCCTTGCGGTGCAGTCATCAATCATCTCCGGGGGGAACGACGTGGCCGACAATTCGGCGCGCGCCTTCAAGACCGTTGTCAAGCTGAACCTCTCCTGAACCAATGCTGCGCTTCGGCGCGAACCCCGACATCCGAACCCAGTCTGAACGTTGAAGCTTGAGCGTGGTTCCCGTCGCCGGGTTCCGGGGCATGGGGTCCTGGGTGGCAGATCATAGCAAGTCTTAAAATTTTTCAATGTTCTTACAAGTTCGTCATTACGTCCAATTCACGAGTAAATCTTGGATCAGCAAAGTAATTGTTCCTCATCGGCGAACGGGATCGCCACCGAGATTTTCAAGAGGGACAACCAAGATGACAAACTTCGCCACCAGGATTTCAGGTGTCGCCATGCTCGCTCTGGCCTCGTTGCCGATCGCCGCTCTGGCGACAGGCGCCCACGCCGCGCCAGCCGTCGTCCGGATCGCGGATCTGAACCTGTCGTCAGCCCAGGGCGCTGCGACCTTCCAGCAACGCGCCGAAGCCGCGGGCCAAGCCTATTGCGCCAGCGAACGTTCGCTGAAGAGCCAGGAAACCTGCCGGGCCGGCGTTCGCCAGGAGTTGCAGGAAAAATTCGCCGTGGCCCGTTCCACCCAGCTGGCTACCCTGACCAACACCTTCGCCGCCCGGTAGCTCTCCCCGCCCATCCGAGGTGCGAAAAGGCCCGCGGTCGATCCGACCGCGGGCCTACTTTTTCAGGCGGCGTCGACCAGCACGACCTCCGCATCCTCCAGGGCCAGAATGCTCAGGTGGGTCTCGTTGTGGACCGCCGCCCCGTCGCGTGCGTCCAGGCGTAGGCCATTAAGCTCCACCGCGCCGCGCGCCGGCACAAGGTAGGCGTACCGGCCCGCGCCCAGCAGGTAGTCAACGCTCTCGCCGGCCGCCAGATTGGCGCCGACGACGCGGGCGTCGGCGCGCAGAGGCAGCACGTCGTCATCCTCCGGCATCCCGCTGGCCAGCGTCACAAACCGGCCGGCGCGATCCGCTTTCGGAAAGGGTCGCGTACCCCAGTTTGGCGAGCCACCCCTCGATCTCGGCTCGATCCAGATCTGGAACAGCGTCGTCGGCTCTGTCTCGACATTGAATTCTGCATGGCGAATGCCTGACCCGGCACTCATCACTTGGACGT
>JAYTWT010000317.1:0-2120 GCA_043743295.1 Alphaproteobacteria bacterium
TGACAGGCCCGGACCAACCTCATCGGCCCCATCTACCGTCAGGTCGATGGTCTTGGTCTCGCCCAAAGCCGCGACACGGATGCCAAGGCTGGTCGCAAGGTCGGCTGTCGCTTGCGAGGTCGGCACGCCAACGATGTCCAGCTTTCGTGCCGCCAACGCGCGCACGAACCAGGCCGCCGTCGACCCGGTGCCCAAACCGACCACCATGCCGGGCCTTACGAGCGCGGCGGCCGCCTCGCCCGCTGCCCGCTTTTGATCGTCCGGCGTGCTCATCCTTTGCCCGCCTTCTTCGCGCCCATGACCTGGCGGAATCGTGCCGCCCAGCCGAGTTTCTCGACCTGAGTTCCGCGCTCTAAGGATAGGGCGTCATCCGCCACATCCTTGGTGATCACCGAACCTGAGCCAATGTAAGCTCCCGCCCCCACTGAAATTGGTGCCACCAGCGCCGTGTTAGAGCCGACAAACGCACCCTCGCCCACATGGGTGTCGTATTTGAAGAAGCCGTCATAGTTGCAGAAGATGGTTCCCGCGCCGATGTTCGCACCCGCGCCCACCGTCCCGTCACCGAGATAGCTAAGGTGATTGGCCTTGGCTCCCTTGCCGACTGTGACCTTTTTTACCTCAACGAAGTTGCCGATATGGGCGTCCTCGCCGATGTCCGCGCCGGGACGAAGCCGCGCATATGGGCCGATCATAGCCCCGGCGCGCACAACAGCACCTTCCAGATGGCTGAACGCGCGGATCACCGCTCCGGCCTCCACCGTGACGCCGGGCGCGAACACGACATAGGGCTCAACCGTCGCCCCCTGGGCGATCGCTGTATCCCATGAAAAGAACACGGTTTCCGGCCCCGTCATGGCAACGCCCTGGCTAAGGAAATATTCGCGCCGTCGCCTCTGGAAGATCGACTCAGCCTGGGCGAGTTGCATCGGCGTATCGGCGCCCATGACCGCGCTCTCCGGCGCGATATTCGCGCGTACGACCGCATCTTCGTGAGCGGCTGCAGCGATAATATCGGTGAGGTAGTACTCGCCCTTGCGGTTGTCATTGCCAATGCCGCCGAGCCAGCGGAACAGATCCACACGATCCGCCAGATACATGCCGCCGTTGCAAAGCTTGACCGACTTTACCTCGTCGGTCGCCTCGCTAGGTTCGACGATGCGCAGGACATGGCCATCGGTACCGCGGATGATCCGGCCGTAGAGCAAAGCGTCGTGCGGCTCGAAGCCCATGATCGCCAGTTGGGTCCCACCCGCACGCATCGTGAAGAGGTGTTCCAGGTCCTCTGCCTGCAACAATGGGCAATCGCCGTTGACGACCAACACGTCTCCGTCGAAATCAGCCAGGGCGTCGCGTGCACACAGCACCGCGTGGCCGGTCCCCAACGGCGGATCCTGCAATACCGGGGCCCCCTCGCCCAGTCTCCGCACCACAAGCTCGCGGATTTCTGGACTGTGATTGCCAACGATTACATGAATCCGTGCGCAGCCCGCAGCTTGGACAGTGTCGATCACCCGATCCAACAGACTGCGCCCGCCCACCTTGTGCAGCACCTTGGGGATCGGTGATTTCATCCGCGTGCCGTGGCCGGCGGCCATGATCACGGCTGCGCGTGCGGTCATTCGGTCGTCCCCCCAATGGCATTTCACAGGCGTTCGCGAGTCTTCCTGATGACTAGGGCTTAGCAAGCCTTGTGGCGGCGCGCGAGAAGGGGTTAGCGTCGGAACAGGTTCGTTGGGGTGTCTTCATGAAAATTCGTTCGCGCTTTGCCGGTCTTCTGGCGTCGGGAGCGCTTGCAGCGCTGATGCCGCTTTCAAGTCAGGCCGCACCAGACAAGGCTTTGGAAGCAAAGTTCGACGCACTGATCGACCCGGCGCTGATGGGCTCGTGGCTGAAGACTATGGCCGCAGAGCCTAACCACGTCGGCAGTCCGCACGATAAACTCAATGCCGAAATGACCCTGGCCCAGTTCAAATCCTGGGGCTGGGACGCGAAGATGGAAATCTTCGAGGTGCTTTATCCGACCCCCAAAGAGGTGGCGATTGAGCTGGTGGCTGGACCGGGCGCGCCGTTCAAGGCGACGCTCACCGAAGCGCCGGTGCCCGGCGACGAGAGCTCCT
>JAYTWT010000318.1:0-22262 GCA_043743295.1 Alphaproteobacteria bacterium
AGCGTTACGGCCGCCGGAGGCACGGTGCTGGGCCTGTTCACGCCCCAGATCGGCTGGGTCGCGCGGCAGGCGGCGCTGTTGGTGCGCTGGGACGGGGCCGCGCCCGGCCGGAGCGGCCTCATCACCAACCTGACACATGACAAGACCGTGCTCTTTGGACAACGCGTCCGTCTAGCGCCGTCACCCAGGCCCTCAGCGCCGACGCCACTGTCGCCCGGCGGAATCTACGTTCACCGCTGGTTCGTCGTGGGAACCAAGGATGTGCCACAGTTTATCGATCTGTCGGTCGAGGGTTGGCGCGACTTTGAAATCCGGTTCGAGGCCCAGATTTACGGTTTGTTCACGGCGGAACGCTCTCAGGCTGACATGCAAAAAGGCGTGCGTCGTCTGTTGTTACTTACCCGCTACGCCAGCCACGGTGTCTGGGAAGCCTCACGCGATCCATCGACCGTCGCGATGGCCGCCTTCCAACGGCGCTCCGCCCTGACCCGCGACACCTGGAACGCCAGCACGGTGTTCGTACCGATCTGAGATCGAGGACAATGCGCCAGATCCTGCAATTGCTCTGCATCCTGACGGCCCTGGCGAACCCAGCGATGGCCCAGACGGTGACCAAGCTAGTCCCTGGCTCGGCTTTCCATGGCGTCCACGGCATTCGGTTTGCGCCCAATGGCGAACTCTATGCGGGCAGTGTCCTCGGCCAGACACTCTACGCGGTAAATGTCACAACTGGCGCTGTCCGCACGGTCGAGGGGCCGCCTAAGGGCATGGCTGACGACATTGCGTTCGGTCCGAACGGAGAGGTCGTTTGGACCGCCATCCAGACTGGGATTGTCTACATCCGGCGCGGTAACGGTCCGGCAGAGGTGCTGGTCAAGGATATGCCCGGCGCGAATTCCCTAGTCTGGACTCGCGACGCTAAGCATCTCTATCTGGGCCAGGTATTTGCCGGCGACGGCGTTTGGGAACTGGACCCAGCGGGTATCGCCCCACCGCGCAAGATCGCCGGGCCGGTGGGTGGGTTCAACAGCTTCACGGTCGGCCCCGACGGAGCACTCTATGGGCCGCTCTGGTTCAAAGGCCAGATCGCCCGCATCGACCCGGACACCGGCGCGCTCCGGGTCATCGCCGAGGGATTGCAGACTCCGGCGGCGGCCAAGTTCAACGCCAAGGGCGAACTCTTCGCCATCGATACCAAGATCGGTGTCCTCTACCGCATCGACCTAAAGACCGGTGCCAAAACCAAGATCGCCCAGCTCAAGACCAGCCTGGATAATATGGACTTCGCCAAAGACGGCAGCCTCTACGTCTCCAACATGGCTGACAACGGCATCCAGCAGGTAAATGTTACGACCGGTGTCGTGCGGCAGGTCGTTAGGCCAGGCCTGTCAAACCCTTTCGATCTGGCGGTCTCGACGGCTGACGGTAGGGATACTCTGTTCGTCGCCGACGGCTTTGCCTATCGCCGCATCGACGGCGCGACCGGCAAGATCACCGATATCGCGAGGGCCTATTCCGACGACCTGAACAACCCTAATGCGGTTGGGTTAGCGGGTGACAAGGTGCTGTTGGTCGGCGCGGGCCGGATCGAAACCCGTGATCGGATCGGCGGTGAGCGTCTGTCGGTCTCCGAACCCTTCCGTGCGCCCACCGACGTCGTTGGCTTGCCGAATGGCGACATGATCGTCAGCCAGGCGGGCGGTGAGATCGTGCGCGTTTCAGGCGAGGTCCGCACCATCGTGGCATCGGGTTTGAAGATGCCGGTCAGCGTGGCCGTCGGGCCGGATGACACCCTCTATGTTGCTGAGCGGGACGGCGGCCGCATCAGTCGGTTGGACCTGAAATCCGGCGCAGTGACCGAGATCGCTAACGGCTTCACGACCCCCCGCGCCGTGGCAGTCGGCTCAGATGGCCGCGTCGTGGTGCTAGACGCTGGTGCGCGGGAGGTGGTGGAGGTCGACCCAGCCTCGGGCACCCGCACGGTACTGGCCAAGGATCTACCCCTCGGCTACATCCCCGGCGCGCCTTACGGCGGCATCGCCGTGGGGGCCAAAGGCGACATCTACGTCTCAACAGACCGGCACAACGCGATCTATAAGATCGTCCGTTAGGGCGCGAAACTGGACCGCCCTTGGATACCCCATCGACCACCCAGTCGCGTCACGATGTAGAGGCTGTCGAAACCTCCGAGGACGCTGCCGTCTTTGCGATAGCGGGTGAAGCGGGTGTCGATGTGCACCTTGTCTGCCCCCGCGTGGATCACGTCGCGACGATCCCAGGCGGAGTGATCCCAGTCGGCCAATGCGCCGCGCTCAAACATCTCGGGCTTGTGATAGCCGGGGTTGATGATCGTCACCGTGCTCGACGCAAACCGCACATGCGGGAAGTTGAACGTCGCCTCATAGGCCGGCAGATCGCGGGCGTTGAAGGCGGTCATGAAGGCGTCCAGCCGGCCCTGGGCTGCGGCGATCTCGGCGACGAACTTGGCATGTCGGGTCGACACCGGCGGCGCGGCCACTGACTGCCCCAATGCGGGGCTGGCACCAGCCAGAAAGAGGCCGGCGCCGAGGAGGGCGTCACGTCTGTTGACCATCAGGGGTACACCTTCAACATTTGGCCTTCGTGCTGGAATACGCTCTGGCGCATGCTGGTCCATTGGGGCGGGACGTTAGATTTGTCCCAATCCTTGAGACTGGTGCGCAGGCGGGCCACCACCTCGGGGCGGGACTGCGCCAAATTGTTCTTTTCAGCTGGATCGGACTTCAGGTTGAAAAGCATGACGTAGGTGCCCAGGGACGAAGGCTTGGCCTCAATGCCATCCGCCACGGCCCCAGCACCGGTGCGTGGACGGTCGGACGGTTCGGCGCGGTTCACCTCCCACATTTTCCAGTCGCCGTCACGGATCGCAAAATTGAGCCCGGACCGCCAGTAGAGCACGGGGTTGGGCGTACCGGTCTTGCCCCCCGCCAGATAGGGCATCAGGTCCACACCATCTGACCCGTTGGGCATTTTCGCGCCCGCCAGGGCCGCCGCTGTCGGTGCGATATCGAGGCTGGAGACCATGCGGGTATCCACCTGCCCCGGCTTGATGCGGCCCGGCATGGCCATGATAAACGGCACACGGACCCCACCCTCCAGGTGGCTACCCTTAAAGCCATTGAGCGGCGCGTTGGTGCACGCATCGCCCACGTAGCCCGCGCAGCCATTGTCGGAGAGGAAGACGATCAGGGTGTTCTTGTCGATCCCATCGGCCTTGAGCCTGGCCCGCACGGCCCCGACGCTGTCGTCCAGCGCCGAGACCATCGCGGCATAGACCCGCTGGCCCTTGTTCTCGATGTTTTTGTAGCGCTCGATGTACTTGGCGGTGGCCTGCAGCGGTGTGTGCGGGGCGGTGTGGGCGAGGTAGAGGAAGAATGGGCGATCCTTGTTCTCATCGATGAAGCGGACCGCCTCGTTGGTGAAGGCGTCGGTGAGGTAGTCATCGGTCTCGGCCACCTCGCGGCCCCGATGGAGCGGAGCGCGCTTGCGGATCTGGACCATCTCTTCGGCCTCGCTCAGGCCCGCCGTGGCCGCGCCGCCGCCCTCGGCGGTGCCATAGGAGCCTCTGGCACCGGGCGGGGTATGAAACTCATCACCAGGCTTGGCGTCGGTGATGAAGGCGTTCGCGCCGCCGACCACGCCGAAATACTGGTCAAACCCGCGACCGACAGGGTGATAGCCCCCGGTTTCGCCCAGGTGCCACTTGCCGACCATGGCGGTGGCATAGCCGGCGGATTTCATCACCTGGGGGATGAAGGTCTCGGTCAGGGCGACACCCCGGGTCTTGTCGCGGCCAACAGGGTTGAACTCATAGCCGAAGCGGGTCTGGTAGCGCCCGGTCATAATCCCGGCGCGCGAGGGTGCGCAGACCGGATGGCTGACATAGCCTTGCGTGAACCTGACCCCGTCAGCGGCTAGCGCGTCAATGTTGGGGGTCTTGACGATCTTTGAACCATAGACGCCGGTGTCGCCATAGCCCAGGTCGTCAGCCAGGATGACGATGACGTTGGGCGGCCTGGGCTGTGCGGCGGCGTAGGCCGGGGCGGTCAATGATGCGGCCAGCGCCAGGGCGCTGATGGCGGACGTGGCGATAGGGTTCACAGATTTGTCTCCCGGGACTGGGGGTATTTTAGGCCTGCGGGATGAGATGGCACAGGGCCGTTCATTCCGGAATCGTGAGGTCAGAGCGTTCTCCACGGACAAACCGGTCGATGGCGATTTCGATCCGACCTTCATTGGGAGGATCGCCACCGGAGAGCTCGTTGCGAACCCAGGCCGGGGGCTGCATCTGGGCGCTCCATGCCTTCCATTGGGCATTGAGCGCGGCGGCAACTTCCGGCCGGGCCGCAGCCAGGTCCTTCCGCTCGCCGATGTCGTTCTCGAGGTTGAACAGGCGTAGCTTCTCGCCGGTTCGAACCAGCTTCCATTCCCCGCTGCGCACGGCACCCTGTGAGCCGGAGCGCCAGAACAATGCCTGGTGCGCAGGACCCGTTTTCGCGCCCGTCAGGAACGGCGTAAGGTCAACACCGTCGAGGCCGGTATTCGGCAGCGCGCCTCCGGCTTGCAAGGCTGTGGCCGTCAGGTCGAAACTGATCGCCGTCGTATTGACGACCTTGTTCCGAGGCAGATGTCCGTCCCATCGAAAAATCGTCGGGACCCGGATGCCGCCTTCCAGAACTAGGCCCTTCACACCGTTCAGCGGGCCGTTCGATGACGTGGTTTCCTGGGTTGGACCGCCGTTGTCGCTCGAGAAGATGATCAGGGTGTCCTTCGACAGGGCGTTGCGCTCGACAGCAGCGACAACGCGACCAACCGCATCGTCCAGCGCGGCAAGTTGAGCCAGATGAATGCGCCGGGTCTCGTCCTTGATCTGTGGAAACCGGTCATAGTAGGCCTTGGTGGTGTCCAGTGGGGCGTGGACCGCATTGAAGGGCAGGTAGAGGAAGAACGGGCGTTGCCTGTTGCGGTCGATGAAGGCGACCGCCTCGGTCGCCAGCGCTTCGGTCATGTGCGGGGCCATCGGCTCGGGGGTGGTTCCGCGCAGGACCGTGCGACCGCCGCCCACCAGCGCTTCGCCCTGACCAGTCGAGTTGTCGCCAGCGCGCGCTGAATCTGGCGTGTAGGCATGGGCTCCACTTAGGAAGCCGTAGAAATCGTCGAAACCTTTGGCGGTGGGTACCCGGTCCGGGCGGAAACCGACGTGCCACTTGCCGAACATGCCGGTCGCATAGCCAACGGCCTTCAAGCGCTGAGCGATGGTCAGGTCGCCGTCGGGCAGGCCGAATTTTGGCGAGGTGTTTCGCGGGCTACCTGAATTGTGCTCGAAGCCCATGCGATGCTGATACTTGCCCGTCAGCAGCGCCGCGCGGGTGGGCGAGCAGACCGGGTGGTTGGCGTAAAAGTTTGTCATGCGCACGCCCTGAGCCGCCAGGGCGTCGATGTTCGGCGTTGCCGCCTGGGCATCGCCCTGGAGGCCGAGATCACCGTAGCCGAGGTCGTCAGCCAGCAGGATGATGATGTTGGGTTTGGCGGCGGCAGCCGGCGACCGGGCCAAGGCTGCGGAGCTATCGGTGAAGGCACAGGCCGCGAGCGCCGCCATGATCTGCCACTGCCTCATTCGCGTGATCCTTCCTGTGTCATGATACCTCGCCCAACGGTCACCACTTGTACTTCGCCTGCACCCCGAACAACCGAGGCTGGTTCCAGCGGCGAACGGTTGCGGACTCAAAAATGATGTAGTCGTAGTCGGTGACATTGGTCGCGTAGGCAGCCAGCTCTACGATACCGTTTTCGATCCCGACCCGGGCGTCCATGGTATAGCTGTCATGCAGCTTTGGGACCTGTTCGATTTCCTGGATTCCACCCTTCTGGAACGAATAGTTCAGGTTCCCAAAGCCGCGAAACCCGCCGACCAGATCATGTCGGTAGTCGATATTGAAGGATCCGTTCCAGACCGGCGTCTGGGGCGTGGTCGCGCCCTTAAAGCTGCCAGCGACGACCTTGCCCTTCTGGCGGGCGCCGTTGGCGTTGATCCGCAGCGGCCCCCCGAACAGCTGGAACCGCATCGTGACATCCGCCTCGACGCCATAGATTTCGGCCTTGCCGCCATTGATCAGGAAGCTGGTCGCCGCGACCGGGCAAGCCGGGTTGGTGGCAATGCACCCGTTGTCCTGCTGCACGAGAAAATCTTTGATGTCCGTACGGTAAGCAGCCGTGGTCACATAGATGTTGGGGCTGATATTGCCCTTGGCACCGAGCTCATAAGTCGTGGACTTTTCGTCACCGAAAGCGGGCGGGATCGCGATGGGTTGCCGGATGTCTCCGGCCCCGCTGTTGAAGCCGCCTGATCGCACGCCGGTGCCAATCTTGGCATAGACCAGCCATGACGAGGTTGGCTTGTATCCGGCCGTCAGGTTGAAGATCGCGGCGTCAGGCGAGGATTCCGACGAGGGGATTAAACGGGCACCGGTGGTGATCGGCAGGTTTGTACTGCGATCAAAGCGGCTAGTCATGACCTCGCGCTTATCTTTTGAATAGCGGCCTTCGGCTTCCAGATTGAGGCGTTCGGTGACCTGATATCCGACAGATCCATAGACTCCCGCCGAACGGATTTTTGCGATGGTCGGTGTGAAGTTGCCGATGGAGCGGTTTGCCGCTGTCGGCGTGCGTGTCGTGGTGCTGGTCTGGTGTTGTTTGATCTGAAGAAGCTCGAAACCCGCCAGCCAGGTGAAGCCGTTCACCTCCGCCCCGGTCAGGTGCATGTCGTGGTAGAGCGAGTCCGCCAGGTTGTTGTTCACTGTGCCCTGGTTGGTATCGGTCAACAAAAGCTGATTGCCGCGTGCGCGCTGGACGGCAAGCGCGACTGGATTTGTGGCGTCCCCGTCGAAACTGGATTGCGACTTGCGCCGCCGGTACATCGACGTCGACTCGATCGAGGCCCATCCCATGTCATAGCTGAGCGCCAGGTTGATGTTGGCGACGTTCTGCTTCGCGCCGGGCGGCGTGTTCCAGTCAGACTCATACTTCTTGCCGAACAGGCCGAGTGGATAGCCTGCCGCCACATTGGGCTGGATCGCGTAGGTGTAAAAGAGACCCGGCGTGCTGGCGATTTGGTTTTCGGCCAGCAGGTTCATGACCAAGCCATCCTTGTCGTAGCGGATCTGGGCCCGCAGCATCGAGCTGTCCTCGTCGTCGTGATACTGATCGACGAAGGGGGCGTAGAAGAAGCCTTTGGTCTGGCGGACACCTGAGGCGCCCAGCCGGATCGCCACGGCGTCGGACAAGGGTAGGTTCGCGACCAACTGAAGCTGGCTGCGGTTGTTTTCAAACCCGTATTTGAGGTCGGCAAAGCCAGAGAATTTTTGCGTCGGAATGGCCGAGATCACGTTGATCGATCCGCCCACGGCGTTGCGCCCATAGAGCGCGCCCTGGGTGCCCCGGAGGACCTCAACCCGGCCAATGTCGAACAGATCGTTGGTTGAGAAGTTGCGGCCACCGAGATTACCGCCGCCGCCAATGTAGGCCCCGTTGCGATAGAGGCCGACCGCTGCTTCTGCCGAAGTCCCCCGGCTAGTCCCTGCGCCCCGCAGCGAGATCTCGGAGTTGGCTGGCGTGCTGGTGTTAAAATACCTGAGGCCTGGCACCGAGGAGAGCAGGGTCTGGACGTCGCTGACGCCACCACGGGCTTCGATGCCTTCGACGTCGAGGACGCTCGCTGCCACAGGCACGTCGCGCAGCCGCTCCTCACGCTTGCGGGCGGTGACCAGCACTTCACCGACCTCGTTTTCGCCAGCTCCCGGAGGGGCTGATTTCGCCTGCGCCAGAACTGAGCCAGAGCCCAAAATACTGGCCGCCAGCAGCGCTACGCTACCCAGCAACATTGTCCGATTGCCCCCAGACATGACGTTCCCCCTTGTTGTTGCCGCGCAGTCTGACGCCGCGCAGTCTATCGTTTACGCTGCAAGTGATCCCGCCGAAGTCGATGGATGGAAAGTCCGCAATTGCGGTTATTCCGCCATGCGGAACACTACGGATTGACCACACTTCTGGCGTGGCAGAGGATTGTGAACAGGAGGGCCAGACAGATGGAGCGGGACGACACGGTACAGTCGGTCCAACGCGCCCTGCGCGTCATCGAACGCCTGAGCCAGCAGCCTGTTGTGACCCTGGCCAAGCTGCATGCCTCGACGGGCCTGCCAAAGGCAACGCTGTCGCGCCTGCTGGGTACCCTCGTTGGGGAAGGCTACGTCCGGCGGATCTCGCAGGCCCATGGCTATGCCCTCACCAGCAAGGTTCTCCACCTATCTGCCACCATTCGGCGGAGTGATCGCTTGGTTGAGGCGGCGCTGCCCCTCATGGAAGCCTTCACCTATGAACACGACTGGCCGATAGGACTGGCGACCCGCGAGGGTGACACCATGCGGATCCGGGCCACCACCCAGGGAATAAGCCCTCACGGGTTTGGACGAGACGGGTTGAACGGGCGCTACGGCATTCTTTGGAGCGCTATGGGATGGGCTTATGTATCTTATTGCTCGGCGGACGAGCGTGAGGCGATCCGCAAGATGGTCCGGTCATCAGGCGCGCCCAGCGCGAAAGTCGCCGCTAATCCGGCCCGCGTGCAGGCCAAAATCGAGCAGACGCGGCGCAACCGTTTCGCCGTCGTTCGGCTTGTTCCGGGAGACGTATACCGCCGGTTTGCGGTTCCCATTCTGGAGCCAGAAACCTCCGATCACGTCCTGGGCGTTCTGCTCATACGCTGGTTCCCCTCAGTTATGACGACCGCGCAGGCGACATCCAAATATCTGGAGACGATGTATGAACTGGCACAACAAATCGCCATCGCGATCCAGGCTGTGGAGCAGGAAGATGATCTGAGGATTGCGCCGCGCTCGGCGTGATACGGCTGAGTTACGTATTGCCACGCGGTCGCCCTTCTCCGTGAACGTGGAAGGCAAACCGGTGTGGATCACCCCCGCGCCTGCAGCCCCGCCTGCCCCATCCGCCAGATCATCTGGTCCACCCGATCCTGGCCGAAGAAGGCCTCCCCGCCGAACACCATCATCGGCACGCCCCAGTGGCCGGCGGCGCGTTGGGCGGTCTGATTGTCTTCGACCATCGTGCGGTAGTGGTCGGGATCGCCGTCGACCGCTGCGGAGACTTCGGCATAGTCCAATCCAGCCCGTTCAGCGGCGCGCGACATATGCTCGCCCTCATGCCAGCTTTCCACTTCGCCGCTCCAGATTGTGTGGCTGGCTTCTTTAAGAAATTGCAGACCCCGCCCACGTTCGCTCGCCGCCACGCCCAAGTGGGTCAGTCGGTGGATATAGGGCTGCTCCATACGATAGCCGACGTCGGGCGCCTGCTGCACCGGATCTGGACGCGGCCAGCGGAACGGTAACTCTAGAAACGCCGCCTCCCGAAACACGTCGGTCATGAAATAGGAGAACCAGAGCGGATCACGGTTGTCGAAAAACTCCGGCGTCCGCACCGCCAGCGGATAGACCGGGCGCACCGTGCAGACGACGTCATACTCGGCCTCCAGCGCCAACAGGCGTGGCGTGACCATGTAGGAATAGGGCGAGCGGAACGACCAATAGAGATCATAGCTGAGGGTCATTCCTGGTCTCCCAAAATGGTTGTCGCCGCTGCGACACGAAAAATAGTAGCATTATCTATGTCACTATATGCGCCAAACGCGGTGCGATGGAAGGAAGCAAGATGTCTTGGATCACCCGCGTCGCAAAGGTCGCGCTTGCCGTTTCCGTGCTGGTGCCATTTGCCGCCCACACACAGACACCTGCCGACAGCCTGAAGGTGACCATCTGCGGCTCCGGGGGTCCCCTACCCATTGCCGGGCGCGCCAAGCCATGTACCGCCATCCAGGCTGGCGGCGCGCTTTATCTGGTCGATATCGGCTCGGAGGCGGCCGAGAATCTGCAGATGTGGCGCATGCCGCTTGCCAGCGCGAAGGCGGTTTTCATCACCCATCTGCATTCCGACCACATCGGCGACCTGGGCGAATTCAACATGAACAGCTGGGTGGCGGGCCGCCCTGCACCTCTGATGGTGGTGGGGCCCGCAGGGGTCGACAAGCTAGCCGCCGGATTCAACACCGCCTACGAAGCAGACCATGGTTTCCGCCGGGCGCACCACGAGCATGACGGGATCAAGCTACCGATCGCGGCGGGCCTGCTTGCGGCCAAGGTCGTGAACATCCCCAAGCCCATTGGTGCGACGCTCGCCTACAAGGACGGTGACGTTACCGTGACCGCTATCCGCGTGGACCATGACCCCGCCGCTCCTGCGTTCGGCTATCGCTTCGACTACAGGGGCCGCTCGGTGGTGATCAGCGGCGACACACGCAAATGGGATCCACTGGCCGTCGCCGCCAAGGGTGCCGACGTGCTGATCCATGAAGCCCAGTTGAACGCCATGACCCGTCAGATGTCGGGTGGCCTTAAAATGATAGGCAACGACCGCATGAGTTCGATCATGGGCGACACCGTGACTTATCATACCGAACCTGTGGAGGCCGCCGAACTGGCCCGCGCTGCCGGCGTCAAGGCCTTAGTGCTGAGCCACCTGACTCAGGCGGGACTGCCTATGTTCTCTGCACCGATTTTCACCAAAGGCATGGATGATGGCAGCAAGCTGGACTGGCGCCTGGCCGTCGACGGTATGACCATCGAGCTCCCAGTGGGCAGCGCTGAAATCCGGTTCGGCAAGAACTGACATCTCACCGCCGCTTTCCCCGGGCAAGTTATCCGTGCAAAGTCAGGGACAGCATGCGCAGACGGCTCGGAGTGATGGTTGTAGGTCTGATGCTCGCCTTGGCGGGCACGGGCATGGCGCAGGTTGATCCAATCCTGGAGCTGGGCAACGGCCCAGATGACCCGCCACCCCCGCCCGGCCCGCAGCTGTTCCTGAGCCCTTCCGGCCAGCCGTTTCGCGCGCCTCGTGGGCAGCCCTATCCTGTCGGGGCCTGGTTTTCTCAAGCCGATACGGATCACGACAGCCGCCTCACCCGCGCGGAATTCAACGCCGACGCCGAGGCCTGGTTCAAGTTCCTCGATGCCAATAACGACGGCCAGGTGGGCATGATCGAGGTCACCCATTGGGAAGAAGCCGTCGCCCCCGAAGTCAGCGGCCCGCCTTTGCCCAACCGCCGCCGCGACCGCCCCCTCGGCCGTAATCAACTCGACACCCGCCAACAGGGCGCATCGGCCTACAGCCTGATCAATGAACCGCACCCGATCCGCGGCGCCGACGCGGACTATTCGTTCGCCGTCAGCCTGACCGAATGGCGCGCCGCCACCGCCCGCCGGTTCGCGGTGCTGGACAAGGACGGCGACGGCGTTGTGCTGCTGACCGACCTTCAGCCGACGCCGGCTCAGGCGACAGTATCGTCGGAGGGCAAAGGGCGGCCGGTCCTCGCCCCCTCCAAACGTCGCTAGAGCCTCAGCGACGGGGTAGCTAAGGTGAGGCATGACCGCGCCTAGTCTCCACCCGCTCAACCAGGATTTCATATGGCGTGACGCCGAACGGGCGGTCGCTGATCGTCTTTCCGCCGAGCAGATCGAACAGTTCAACACCGACGGGTTCTTCATTGCGCGCGGGGCGTTCACGCCGCAGGAAATCGCCGACGTCGTGGCCATCATCGATCCGCTGGAGGCCGAGCAGGACGCCTATGTCCGTAGATATCGCGGCGGTCGCTACCGCCTGACCGATTCCGAGGCGATCACCTTCACCCTGCACCTGGTCAAGGCCTCGCCCGCACTGCGCGCCTTTGCGGCGCATCCAGCGATCCGCGATATCTGCCGCGACCTGATCGGCGACGATGTGCGGCTCTACTGGGACCAGTCGGTCTACAAGAAGACCGAGAAGGTGCAGGAGTTCCCCTGGCATCAGGACAACGGCTATTCGTTCGTTGAACCGCAGCAGTACCTGACCCTGTGGATCCCCCTGGTGGATGTAGATGAGACCAACGGCTGCCCCTGGATCATGCCGGGCCTGCACCGTATGGGTACCCTGGCGCACCGCCAGACCGACATCGGCCTCTTGTGCCTGGACGAAACGGAGGGCGCCGTCGCCGCGCCAGCCAAGATTGGCGATGTCGTGGTGTTTTCGTCGTTGGCACCACATCGGACCGGCCCGAACCTACGACCCGGAACCGTGCGCAAAGCTTACATCCTGCAATACGCGCCGGACGGTGCCGTGGTGCGTATGGCGGATGGGACGGCGGTTCTCCAATCGGATCCAGATCGGCAGTTCCGCATCCTTGGTCCCGGAGCAGAGGCATGAGCGAGACCTATCTCGACACCGAAGCGAGCCTCGATGCACGCACCGACGACCTGATGGCGCGACTGACGCTGGAGGAGAAAGTCAGCCTGCTGGCGGGCGGCAGCTCGTTCGCGCTGAACGCCATCGAACGGCTAGGCATCCCGTCCCTTCGTATGAGTGATGGCCCAACCGGCGTGCGCTCGATCAAGGGCATTGCGGCGACCGTCTTCCCGGTCGGCGTTGCCGTGGCAGCTACCTGGAACCCCGACACTGCTGAGGCCGTCGCCGCCGCCATCGCGCGTGAGGCTCATGCGCTGGGCGAACATGTCGTGCTGGCGCCCACCATCAACATGATGCGGATCCCCACCTGGGGCCGCAACTTCGAGACCTACTCCGAGGATCCCTACCTCGCGGGCATCATGGGCGTGGCCTATGTGAACGGCCTGCAGGGCGAAGGCATCGGGGCCTCGCTCAAGCACTTTGCGGTCAACAACCAGGAACTTGAGCGCTTCGAAGTCGATGCCCGCGTCGATGAGCGGACCCTGCGCGAGATCTATCTGGCGGCCTTCGAGCGGGTGGTGGCGCAGGCCGATCCCTGGACCGTGATGGCCTCCTACAACCAGCTGAACGGAACCCATGTCTCCGAGCATCGCCGACTGTTGACGGACATTTTGAAGAACGAGTGGGGCTATCAGGGGATGGTGGTCTCCGACTGGACCGCCGTGCGCTCGACCGCGCGGGCCGCCAATGCCGGGATGGATCTAGAGATGCCGGGTCCGGCTAAGTGGTTCGGCGATAGGCTGTTGGCGGCAGTGAATGCCGGTGAGGTTTCAGCGGCCCAGATCGATGACAATGCACGCCGCGTGGTGCGGCTGATCGTCCGCTGCGGCCTTGTGGATACCGCGCCCCGGCCAACCGGCGAACTGCGCACGCCGCGTCACCGCGCCATCGCCTTCGACGCCGCTTGCGAAGCCATGACTCTGCTGAAGAACGACGGCGACCTCCTGCCCCTACGCTGCGATCTGAAGCGCGTGGCCCTGATCGGCCCCAATGCGGTTCGTTGCCTGCTACAAGGCGGCGGCAGTTCTGCGGTGGTGACGGACGGATTGGTGTCCATGGTCGACGGCCTAAGCGCCGCGCTTGGCCCCGCCGTTCAGGTCGTCCAGGCGCAGGGTGTGGACAACGACGCCTATCCGCCCTCCGCTGACCGCCGCGCCTTCAGCCCCGACCAGACCCGCCAAGTCGAAGGGTTGGCCGTGGCTTACTTCCCGACCCCCGACCTGACCGGCACACCGAACAGCACCGGCGTCGAACGGCACATGCTGCGCTGGGTCAGCTCGGCCATCGCCTCAGCCCGTCGCCCGGCCTACGGTTCGCTACGCTGGAGCGGATGGTTCTGGCCTGAGGTCAGCGGAACCTATGAGTTCGGCGTCCGGGCCAGTGGTCAGGCGCACCTGACCCTGGATGGGCAGCCGCTGATCATCCCCGAGACCGACGCCAAGACCGACCGCCTCGATGTGATGGGCGTCCCCGTTCCCCGGCGACTGGCCAAGGTGAGGTTGGAGGCCGGGCGCGGCTACGAGCTCCAGCTGGACTATGTGCCTGCACGACCCGATCAGGACTATCTGGCGCTCGGGGTACGGGTTCCGAGCGCGCCAATGTCAGAAGCAATCGAGGCGGCGCGTGAAGCGGACGTCGTGGTGCTGGTCCTGGGCTCAGGCACCGTCACCGAGGCCGAAGGCTATGACCGTGAGGGCATGGCCCTACCCGGCGCGCAGGACGACCTGGCCCGCGCCGTCCTGGCGGCCAATCCCAATACGGTGGTCGTGCTGAACACCGGCTCGCCGTTCGCCCTGCCCTGGATCGATCAGGCGCGGGCAGTGCTTCAGATGTGGCTACCGGGTGAGACCGGCGCAGAAGCCCTCGCCGCCGTGTTGCTGGGCGACAAGAGCCCTGAGGGGCGGCTGCCCGTTACTTTTCCCAGCAGGTTCGGCGATCATCCGGCGCACCGGGTCGAGCCGGACCCTAAGGTCTGTGAGTATGGCGAGGGTTTGGCCATGGGTTACCGCGGGTTCGACGCCTCGGATGTCCGCCCCCTGTTCCCGTTCGGGCATGGTCTGGCCTACACGCAGTTTGAGATGTCCGACCTCGCCGTCCCGGCATCCGTCACCGCCGGAGAACCTGTCGCTTTGTCTCTAAGCGTCATTAACACTGGAGCGTGGCGGGGCGCGGAGGTGGTGCAGGTCTATGTAGCCCCGCGCAACCCGCGCCTGCCCAGACCGCCCAAGGAGCTTAAGGCCTTTACGAAAGTTCGACTTGAGCCCGGCGAGACCCGCACAATAGCCCTGACGCTGGAGCCTCGAGCGTTTGCGCCCTATGACCCCTCAACGGCAACCTGGCCCATCGACCCCGGCGACTACGACATCCTGGTAGGACGCTCGGCCGAAGATATCCGGCTGAGCGCCACCGTCACCCTCAGTTACTTGCCGTCCACCGAATAGGCCAGCAGCACGTTGACGCCGTTGCTACCGACCCGGGCCGCACCGTTGTTGCCACTCACGACATAGACCATGCCGTTCGCGATGGTCGGGCCCATGCCGTCGATGCCGCCGCCGGGCTGACCCCTGATGCCGTTCAAAGTGTCATAAGTGCGTGCGGTGGTGCTGTCCTCCCAAACGATATTGCCGGTGGCGCTGTCATAGGCGCGGAACCAGCCGTCGAGGCCACCTTGGAAGACGAAACCGGGCATGATCGCGGGTGCTGCAGACTGGGCGCGCATGCACCGGCTGGGCTGACCTTTGTCCGAGGCGTAGGTGCATGCTGCCTTCGGGGCCAGCGTTTGCCAGACAATCTTGCCCGTCGCCGGATCCAGCGCGGAGATACCGGGTTTCGGCGCCGGGCCGCTCGTCTCCGGCATACCCGGCGGGCGGAACTCACCAAATAGGCCGCCCAGGTCCGACACCGGTACATAGACATAGCGATCATCCGCGCCGATGCCCCACTCGATACCGCCGAGGGCAGAACCGATGCCTACCCGAGTGGTCCAGAGGCGCTTACCGGTATCCGGATCAAAGCCGTAGGCGAGACCCGACTTTTGCCCCGCGATCAGCACGCTCTTGCCGCCCTTGAGCGGCATCAATACCGGCGTGGCACCGAAATCGTGGTCGGGCCCCATCGGCGTCGGGCAATTCCCTGAGTTCGAATTGCGCCCGCAGCCCATCACGAAGTTGTCCTTCTCCGTCACCTGATGCTGCCAGCGGATCTTGCCGGTCTTGATGTCCACGGCCACCACGGCGTCGGCACCGATGGTGTCGACGTCAGTGTAGCTGTCGCCAGTGACCACATAGACGAGACCCCGCTTGCGATCGATCGATGGTGCCGACCAAATCGCCGCCCCGGCCGGCCCGCCGACCTTCTGGCCGGTGTCCTTCTCGCGCAGCTCACGGCGCGGCTCGCTGATCATCGAGGTCTTCCACAACAGCTTGCCGGTTTTCAGGTCGAGGGCGGCCACGGACCCACGGAAAGTGCAGCAGGCGTAGCTCTTGCTCATAGCTGCTGCCTCCTCAATCGAGGAAATCGGCACGAGCAGCCGGTCGTCGGCCACGATGGGCGACCCCGTCAGAACGCCGACGGGATGCGGGTCCAAGACGGCGCTGCGCCACAGTTCCTTGCCGGTCTGGGCGTCGAACGCGCGCACGATGCGGTCGCTTTGCCCCACGAACGTCGCCCAGCCGCTGGGTGAGATCGGCGAGCGCACCACCATCGGCGTCGTGCGGGCGACAAGGTTATCGACCACCCAGTGGACGCAGCCGGACTTGGCATCCATAGCGAAGAAATGGCCTGAACGGTTGGTGACGAACAGCCAGTCGCCGATCACGGTTGGCTGGCCTCCCCCGGTCATGGAGAAAGCCCATTTGACCTTCAGCCGCGGCACATCTGCCGCACTGAGGCCTGGCTTGCGCTGAAAGCGGGTGGAGGGATCATCAATACCGGTGCTGGACCAGTCGCCGGCTGTCGCCTGGATTGGCGCGTGGACTGTGCAGACAGGATTGGTCCCGATCTGGCCGGTCTTTACGGCGACCTGAGGCATCTCCGCGCCGGTGGCGCGCGCGGGCGTCGCAGCTGGGCTGACATAGGCGGCGACCGCCTGGATATCGGCAGCGCTCAGGCCCTCTGCCATGGGTTTCATGATGCCGTTGGTCAGTGCGGCCACGATATCGCCCTGGGGGCGCTTGGCCAGGTCGGCGAGACTTGGCGCGCGATCCACTGCCGGTTCGTGGCACATCTTGCAGCGCTCGATGAACACCGCCTCGCCGCTTGCCGCCTGAGCCGCACCCGCCATGGCCGAAAGCGCCAGCAAGACGCCAGAAATCAGAGCCAGACCTATGCGCACGGCAAATCCCCCTCGTTTGCGCGAGGGTTCGCCCCCGCTGCTTTGATCCAGACTATCGCCCGCTATGAAGCGCGCGCCAACCTATTGAGACGATGTTGGCGTCGCCACACCGACCGGCGCAGCGCTGGGCTGTGACTGAGCGGGGTTATTGTTCGGGCGTTGGCGACGCGGCATCAGCTTCTGGGCCGCCAGGAACTCGGACGTCTCGATCCCGCCGTCCTTGTTGGTGTCGATGACCGCGAAATACTTCTTCATCATGTCGCCCATCTGGCCGCGCAGCTCGTCCGGGGTCAGCTTTCCGTCGAGATTGTCGTCCATGACACCGACGATCAGGTTGGCCTGCAACATTTTCTCATACTCAGGCTTCTGGTCGGTCACGGTCTCGTCAGCCCACCGGTAGTGCATGTAGGTGGCCAGCATCTCTTCCGAGGATTGCTCACCCCAGTTGATCAGGCGTTTCGGATCAGGGTTAGCCGGGTTGCGGACCGAATTGTCATAGGTCCAGCGCGCGATGATCTTCGCTCCCGCAGGCACCTTCAGCGGCTCTTTCAGGAAATACTCGTACTGCCAGCTGAAGTCGTAGCGCGGCAGAGCCAACAGCATCTCTTCGCGACCATCCGGATAACGGATCGCCACGCTGGTGGCCGAGCCGCGGTGGTGGGCGTGCGGCGTCAGGCCGTAGAGGATCGCATCCTTGGGGAACTCCACCGAGGCGATCTCGGGGTGATATTGCTCGCCCGGCGGGATGGCGATGGTGAAGTCGAAGATGCCGAAGGTGCGGAGCACGTACTTCGGCTCTTGGCCCTTGGGATAGAAATAGATCCCCATTTGGGTCTTCTCGACCGTCTCGCGACCATAGGGCGTGTAGTGGTTTTGGAAGGCGACCCCGCCGCTGGGCGGCACCCAGACGCCGGTGTCCAGGGGCTGAATGTTTGATCCACGGCCCGGGCCATATCCGCCCAGGGACGCGCCCCACTCGGCTTCTGACGCTTGACGTCCCTCAGTGGCCTCACCCTCGACCACGCCGGTCAGGATGTGGTGGACCACTTGGCGGTCGGTGACGCGGAAAGTCGTCGCTTTCATCCAGCGGCCCTCGGTCATCACATTAGCGACCACAGGACGTTGATACTCCATGATCCCGGTAGCCGGGATCTTGGCGGCCGGAATCTCAACGATGGCGTCCGGCTTGCCTAGCGGCCATTCCGGCGCTTGGAACTTGACCTTGGCCAGCGGGTCAGCGCCCGCGCCACGCGGCGCCCCGGCTTCAACCCAGCGGATCAGCGTCTTGATCTGGTCGGGGCTGAGGCGATCGTCGTCCTGGAAGTGGCCCACGGACTGGTCGGCCATATAAGGCGGCATGCGGTTGGTGCGCAGCACCTCGCGGATCATCGGCGAGAAGCCTTTGATCTGCTCGTAGGTGTTGAGCGGCATCGGCCCGATCCCGCCGGGCTGATGGCAGACGGCGCACTTGGCCTGGATGATTGGGGCGATGGTCTCGGCGTAAGAAATCTTGGCGAAGCTCGCCGCTTTGGCGCGATCTGGGAAGGCGATAACACCGCCGCGCGGCGCGTGGGCCGCCATGGCGATCTTCTGCCCGCTAACCAGCCCGTCCAGTGCGCTCTTGGCCCAGGCTTCGCCCTTGGGGCCGGTCACCGCGCCGCGATAGGCGATAGTCCAGGTACGCGGGTCGATGACGATCACTTCTGCGGCGCGGGTCACGCCCAGGCCTTCGCCGATTAGCTGCTGATAATCGAAGAGGATCGGCATATCGATACCGACCGCCTTGGCATCGGCGATAACCTTCGTCCGGGTCTCGCCCGGCTTAGACGCCAGCATCATGAACTCGACACCCGGTGCCTTATAGGCGGCCTTCAGCGCCATATAGGTCTTGGCCTCAGTGCGGATCGTGGCATCGCCGCTGGCATAGGTGATCAGCACCACGGCCTTGGCGTCGCTCATCCGATAGAGTTGGCGGCCCAGATAATTCTGATCCGGTAACATGAAGTCATCGACTTGGGTGGGCTTGACCATCGGCGCGTCGGCACGTGCAGGACCCTGGGACAGTACACCAACGGACAGCGCGCCTAAGGTGGCCGCGACGGCCATCAAGCCAAGGCCTTGTGTCTTCATCCGGTTCAACATGCTACCCGTCCCTGGTTCTTCGTGCCGTTTGGCCGGGCGCAAAACCCTGCCACAGCAGCGCGTGATCGAATCGTCGTTGGCGTCACGCACGTTACGATACACAGTGGATCATAACGGACTGTGACCCTCCAAATGTCAACGCTCTCGGACGTTCGTATCCTGCGCACGCGCGCCGCGCTGCGTGAGGCGATGACGGCTTTGGCCGAGGAACTTCCCCTGGAAGCGATCACGGTGCGGGCTATCGCGGCCCGAGCGGGCGTAGGCTACGCAACCTTCTTCCGTCACTACGCCGACAAGGATGCTCTTCTCGCCGATGTGGCGGAGGTCCTGACCCGCCAGTTTCTCGACCAGGTGCGCCCTCTATTGTTGGCGCAGGATCGTCGTGCTGCGGCGCGTTCGCTGTGTGCTTTCGTTGATGAGCGTCGGGCCATTCACACCGCGTTGATCGCCGGGGGATCCGGCGAGACGGTGCGCGCCAGCATGCTGCGCCACACCCTCAAAACCGTTGCTCAGGTACGAAGCCGCCCAGCGCAGGGCCTGATGGATGACTTCCTGCTAACCCATCTGGTTTCAACCATCTTGAACCAGCTGGCCTGGTGGCTGCGTCACCGGGACGCGATCAGTGTCGAAGCGATGGCAGAGATTCTCGAGCGGACGGTCCTAGCGCCGATCTCCGACCTACGCCGAGAGCCGCCAAAGGGAGTTTAGGCGGGGCGTCCAAAGCCGCTCGAGCTGCCAACTCCAGGGCTCATGTCGTCAGGAACGTCGGCAAAGCAGGCCTAGATCATGACCTCAAGCCCAACTGAACCGGTCCGTTTCTTGATCACCTTGTCCAGACCGCTCAAAACCTGATCGCGCTCGGTCGACGTCATCTGGGCGCCAACCGCGCGAAGAAGCTTCAGGCTAGCCACGTGGACATCGACGGCCTCCCAGTCGAGCGAGCCGGCGATGGCGCTCGCGTCTACAAGCCCACACAGCGCGCGCGCGGCGCGATCGACGCCACTGTCCGGCAGGCATGCAGAGGAATCGATGACCCGCGCCGACAGGCGGTAGAGGTCTTCCATATCCGCCCTTTCTCGACCCTTCACGCCGACACCGAATTGGGTCTCGATCTTGCCAAGGGTTTCATCGACCATAGCGATCCCGGCCTCACGCATGGACGCGATGCCATTGGCGGCCTGTTTGACAGCTTGGCCGGCGGTGATCCCCCCAGAGCGGAAGACTTGGGCGGCGAGCTTGCTCTTCACCCGTATAATCTTGACGTTGCTCATAGCATCACCTCGTCAGGCTTCATGATCGATTTAATCTGGTCTGAATTCATGCTGGGCTCAGTGGCCGCATCCACCTCGGAGGACGGATCATGGCTACGACGTTCAGGCACGCTCAAGGGCGGGCCCAGGCTTTGGAAGCGCCGATCAGGACCGCAATAGGTCGCTGACTCTACGAAAGGACGTTGATCGCGAGCAAGCCAGACGAGGCGTTGTAGCAGGATCCTCGGCGTCACCGGCTTGGCGATGACGAAATGTGAACCGCAGTCGCGCGAGCGAAATACGGCCGATCTGCGGGTGTGGCCCGACAGCATGATGCAAGGGATCCAGCGGTTGTTCTCTGGACCTTCGCGGCGAAGCCACTCCACAACCTGAAACCCATCCTCGTGGCCCATATCACTATCGGCCAACAGGATATCAAAACCCTGGTGCTGAAGGGCAGCCTTGGCCTTGTCGACCGAGGAGACCTTGGAGATATTGCGCAGGCCGAAAGCGCTACAGACCATGGCCAGAACATCCAGACTGTAAGGATTGTCGTCCATCAAGAGCGCGGACAGCTTTTCGAAGTTGACCTTCTCGTTACCCAGCTGGGTTTGACGCCTAGACATCCGACGGCCTCACGATACCTCGGGCACTTTGGTCGTGGCTGCAGATTTGTATAGGCTGGCGAAGGTGCGCGGCAGGTCCCGCAGACTGGCCCGACCCAGAGGTTTGTCCGCAAAGCGGTCTCGCTGTGCCCCGCAATCCATTGAGTGGTTGATCCAGTCGCACAGCACCCGTGGTCCCTCGTTGTCTCCACCCCACGACGCCACCGAAGTTGACCTCCAACCCTTGAATTCCAGGCGTGAGGGGACCGTCGCTTTGCAGAAGGCTTCCAAAATCCAAGGGCGCAGCATGGCGTGGGTAAGTTAACGAACCTAGTTTGGGACCCTGGCCGCACGGGTCCTTCTAGGTTTCAGCGGTCGCCAGGCGACCTGGACTTTGGGGCAACGCGCTGCGTTGACAGCTGCTGGTGGGCCCGGCAGGACTCGAACCTGCAACCAGACCGTTATGAGCGGCCGGCTCTAACCATTGAGCTACAGGCCCCTGCAGCGGGCGCCGGGTTACCATGGGCTGCACGCGGCTTAAAGCTTAGGTTCAGGTTCGACCTGCGAAGCTGACGCTCTGTCTTGGACTGGAGAATTCGATGAAGACCCTGATGTGCGCCTCGGCGCTTGGCCTGCTGTTTTCTGCCGCCGCGGTGGCCCCTGCAGTGATGGCGCAGACGACGGCACCAGCACCGGACACGGTGTTCAAGGCGACCACGCTCAATCTGTCGGCGCACGGCGAGACCCGGGTGGCACCGGACATGGCCAGCATAAGCCTGGGTGTGCTGACCGAGGGCAAGACCGCGGCAGAGGCCTTGAGCGCCAACGCGGTGCGGATGAACGCGGTGATGGCCACGCTGAAGACGACAGCGATTGCGCCAAAGGACATCCAGACCTCGAATCTCAGCGTCAATCCGCAGTACAAATATGTGGAAAACCAAGCCCCCCTACTGATTGGCTATCAGGTCTCCAACCAGGTCACGGTGACCGTGCGCGATCTGAAGCGTCTGGGTGCCGCAGTGGACGCCACAGTGAACGCCGGGGCCAATCAGGTGAACGGCATCAGCTTCGGCTTGAGTGATCCCACGGCCGCCGAGAACGCGGCGCGCGAGGCTGCCGTCAAGGCGCTGAGCGCCAAGTCGGAACTCTATGCCCGCGCTACGGGGTATCGGGTCTCGCGGCTGGTGACCTTAAGCGAAGGTGGTGGCTATAGCCCGCAGCCACCAATGCCGATGATGGCCATGGCCATGCGCGCCGAGGCCAAGGACGCAAGCCCGGTCGCGGGCGGTGAGCTCAGCGTGCGAATCGACATCACCGGGCTCTATGAGCTGACGCGTTAAGGGCCTTTCGAGACCTTCGCGCGACGGAAAGCGCTCTCCAGGCGGTCGGACATAACCCGGCCCGGGAGGGCGCGGTCGCCCTCCATCATCGCGGCATAGACCAGGTCGGTTCCAGCGATGGGGCCGGCGGCCCAGCCGACGCCGCGCGAGCCATCGGCCTGGCTGTTGCAGCTGAGTTGGCGCACCTGACGGTCCTTGACGGCGCGGTCCA
>JAYTWT010000319.1:0-13859 GCA_043743295.1 Alphaproteobacteria bacterium
AGTTCGAACACCGTGCCTTCCGCCCCAGTCACCGACAGCGTCAGGTCGCCGCCATGGCCCTGGGCCAGCTCACGGGCGATAGCGAGGCCCAGACCGGTACTATCCGGGCGTCCTGACCCGGCGAACGGCTGAAACAGACGCTCGCGGATACGCTCCGGTACACCTGGACCATTGTCCGAGATGCGGATCAGGCTGGCGCCACCCACGGCCTCTAGCGACACTTCGATGCGAGGCGGACCCATACGGTCCGGCTGATGCTCAATCGCCTGCCGGGCATTTCGCAGGAGGTTGACCAGGATGCGGTGCAACTGGTCTGGATCGGCGATCACCTGATCAGTGGGCCCCACACGGGTGACCAATTTCATGCCGGAATCCATCAGGCGCGCCTCCGCCGCTGCCTCGGCCAGGGCGTCGGACATGCGAAGCGTCTGGACCTCCGGTGCCGCTTCCTGAGTCTTCCCATAGGCCAGAACACCCGAGGCGAGTTTGACGGCACGGTCCAGCGCACGCTCAAGGCGCGGCAGGGCTTGGCTGACCTTCGGGTCGCTGGAGGCCGCCAGTCGTTCGGACGCCAGCTGCGCTCCAGTCAGCATATTCTTCAGGTCATGATTGATCTTGGCCACCGCCTCTCCCAAAGCCGCCAAGCGGGCGCGGGAACTGAGTGCCGCTCGAAGGTCGACCTGCATCCGGCTAAGCTCAACTTCAGCGCGGCCGATCTCGTCGCGGCGACCCGACAGTTGAACCTCGGCCTCCGGGTCTTCTGGATCGGCGCGAAACCGCTCCATTGAGAAGGTGATCCGTTGCATGGGCCGCACCAGGAACAGGTTCAGCGCCACATAGACGATCAATCCGGCCAGGGCGGCCACACCGGCGACGATAGCGACCAACCGCCATAGATAACCCGCCAGCGCTTTCTTGAGCTCCGTATCGGTGGCCACGAACTCGATGAAATCAGCTTTGCGGAACCGCGGTTCCGCCATCACTCGAACCCGGTCGCCGGGACCGAGTAAGGTCTGGAACGGTGCGAACAGGCCAAGGCCAGCCGCCCGATCTCGTAGGTCCACCAGATAGGGCGCACGCGCCGGTCGGGCGTTGGCGAATACCAGCCGGCGGACGCCATCGCTAGATACGGCCACGATTTCCACACCGGCACCTTGGAGAAGCTGGATCTTCAATTGCTCCGACACAACCCGGTCAGGCGCGACTTCAGCTGCGAGTGAGGCCAACTCGGCGGCACGTACCCGGTCTAGCAACCATTGTTTCTCAAACGACGCCAGGGACGGTGGGATGGCCAAGGTACCGCCCAGGGCGGCGAACACCACCGTAAGCACCAGCAGGCGCGCCGAAAGGCCTCCGGGCCAAAACAGGCGGCGGCGGGTCCGTTTCGGAGCTTCGGTCGGTGCGTCCGCCATCGTCCCTCCGAGTTAATGCAGCCGGGACCGCGCTGCAACGTAAGGGGTACCCGGTGAGTAGGGCAGACGACCTATTCTGCGCCTATGGCATCAGAGATCGACCGAAATCCATCGGCGCGGAGCATCTGGGCCAGCTCGCGCTTGATCCGGACCACCAGACTAGGGCCTTCAAAGGCCAAGGCGGAGTAAAGCTGAACCGCGCAGGCACCCGCGCGGATCTTGGCATAGGCGTCCGCGCCGGTGGCTACACCACCCGCGCCGATGAGCCTCAGGTCTTTGGCTGCGACCTGCCGAAATCGCCGAAGGACCGCTGTCGAGAGGCTGCGCAACGGCGCACCCGACAGACCACCTGTCTCGGCCCGATGCTTCGACTTCAAATCCGGGCGGCTGATCGTGGTGTTGGAGACGATGATGCCGTTGAATCCGTTCAGGTCGACCACTTCAGCGATCGCCTCAATTTCGGTATCGTCCAGGTCCGGTGCGACCTTTAGGAAGATCGGGCGGCCCCCGGCATCGGGCAGCTTGCCCCCCGCCTCGACGATCCGGCCCAACAGTTCCTCAAGCGCCGTGCGAGTCTGCAGCGCCCGAAGGCCCGGTGTGTTGGGGGAAGAGATATTGACCGTGTAGTAGTCGCAAAGACCCCAGACCCTGCTCAACGCGGTGACATAGTCGCCAATCCGATCCTCGGACTCTTTGTTCGCCCCAATGTTGGCTCCGATCACACCGCTGGGTCCACGCCGCGCCAAGCGTCCGGCGAACGCTTCAAGGCCATCATTGTTGAACCCCATGCGATTGATCACGGCGCGGTCTTCGGTCAGGCGGAACAGGCGCGGTCGCGGATTGCCCGCCTGGGCGAGCGGCGTGACCGTGCCGCACTCAACGAACCCGAACCCGGCGCGTAGCATGGGTGCGAAGACCTCGGCGTTCTTGTCAAACCCGGGGGCCAGGCCAATGGGATTGGGCAGTTTCAGGCCTGGGACATCGCCGTCGGGAACCAACGCGCACGCCAGAATAGGATCATCTTTCGGCGACTTAGGCCCCAGGCCTAGCTTTAGGGCTTCGATGGCGAGGGTATGGGCATCCTCTGGGTCCAGGACGTGCAGGGCGCGGGTCGCCAGACTGTAAAGATCGATCACGCCGGAACGCGGATCTGCGGCGCGCCATCGGCCCCGAGCGGTGCCTCGTGCACGGCAAGAACTTGAGAGACCGCCAGCGGCGCGTAGAGATGCGGAAAAAGATCGCCGCCGCGCGAGGGCTCCCACCGCAGGTGCGCGCCGAGGTCTTCGCCCTCGATTTCCAGCACGATCAAACCTGTCAGTCCCGAGAAGTATTTGCGTGCGGTCTCGCTGGCCTGGGCGGCGGTTGATAGGTGGATATAGCCGTCCGCGAGATCAACCGGCGAACCGAGGAACTGGCCGGCGTCTTTCGCCGAGGTCCAGTCATGAAGCGGCAGGATCTTATAGACCCTCAAGTGCCGCGCTCTGGATAGAGTAGGCCGTCATGGTGCGGTCGGCCTTGCGGGTCGATGAGGAACACCGCCGCCGTCGCGGTGGGAAATCGGCGCTGGGCCTGGGCGATCAGTGACGCTGGCGCATGGCCCTCGCGCAGTAGCGCCACCGTCAACTCCTGCAGGCCGGGATTGTGGCCGACGATAAGCACGGTATTGGCCTCTGCATTGGCTGCCCGGGCGGCGTGCCGCACCGTGGCCACGTCAGCATGGTAGAGGTCGGCTTCGAAACGCGCTTCAGCCCCGGGAAAAGCTGCCGATGCAGCCGCCCAGGTGCACTGCGCCCGCGCGGCTGTCGAAACGAGGGCGAGGTCTGGGATAAATCCCATATCCGCCAGCCGGTGTCCCATCGCCGCAGACTCAGCCACACCATTGTCCGCCAGGGTGCGATCAAAATCGTCGCCGGTCGGAGAGTCGGGATTGGCTTCCCCATGCCGCAGCAGGATCAGACGTTTCATGGATCCTCCCCGCAGCAACTCTATCCAATACAGAATCGACGGCCCGCGCCGCCGACGCCAAGCCTTGTTTGTCTTACCTTAGGCGCAGCGGGCTGCAAGCCATTGACACCGATGGGGTGAAACGGTCCAAAGCGGCATGACGGCGCAGGTCCCCATCAGGCCGGAGATCGAAACCGGCGGCGGAACCTGGCGGTTTCCCGCATCTCAACCCTTGCGCCTGGACTCGAGTGCCTCGCTTGCTCCGTTGGAGATCGCTTACAAAACCTATGGCCGGTTGAACACAGATCGTTCGAATGCGGTCCTGGTCTGCCACGCGCTCACCGGCGACCAACATATGGCCTCGACGAACCCGATCACCGGCAAGCCAGGCTGGTGGAGCCTGTTCGTCGGGCCGGGGCTGCCGCTGGATACCGACCGCTACTTCGTGATCTGCTCCAACGTCGTCGGCGGCTGCATGGGCACGACGGGCCCAGCCTCAGTCGATCCGTCGACGGGGCAAGCCTACGGGTTAACGTTTCCAGTGATTACTGTGGGCGACATGGTCCGCGCCCAGGCGATGCTGGTCGAGGCGCTGGAGATCGCGTCCCTATTCGCCGTGGTCGGCGTTTCCATGGGCGGGATGCAGGTGCTGCAATGGGCGGCCGACTATCCGGAGCGGCTGTTCAGCGCGGTTTGCATCGGCGCTGCGCCGCGCCATTCCGCCCAGAACATCGCCTTCCATGAAGTTGGCAGGCAGGCTGTGATGGCTGATCCCAACTGGTGCGGCGGGGCCTATCTGACCGCCGGCCTGCGACCTGAAAAAGGTCTTGCGGTCGCCCGGATGGCCGCGCACATCACCTATCTGTCTGAGGCGGCCCTGCAACGAAAATTTGGACGCGAGTTACAGCGGGACGGCCTCTCCTGGGGCTTCGACGCCGACTTCCAGGTAGAGAGCTATCTGCGCCATCAGGGGGCCAGTTTCGTCGACCGCTTCGACGCCAATTCCTATCTCTACATCACCCGGGCGCTGGACTATTTCGACTTGGCGGCTGAGCACGGCGGCGTGCTGGCTGAGGCATTCCGACGCGCGCGGCAGGTTAAATTCTGCGTCCTCAGTTTTTCGTCCGACTGGCTCTATCCGACGCCGGAAAGCCGCGACATCGTGCGCGCCCTGAACGGGGCGGGGTGCCGCGCCAGTTTCGCCGAAATCCAGACCGATAAGGGCCACGACGCGCTGTTCCTTGACGAGCCTCAGTTGGATCAGACCCTACGCGGCTTCTTAGCTGCCCAGGCCCAGGCCCGGGGTCTGGCGTGAGCAATGCCCGCGAGGACTTTGCTGAGATCCTCAAGCTGGTGCGACCGGGCGCGCGGGTGCTGGACATTGGCTGCGAGGACGGCGAACTACTGGAATTGCTGACCCGCGAAAAGGATGTCGACGGCCAGGGCCTGGAGATCAGTCCGGGCGGCGTCGCGGCCTGCCTGGCGCGCGGGCTGGCCGTAGTGCAAGGCGATGGCGATCGCGACCTCGACCATTTCCCGACCCGGGCCTTCGATTACGCGATCCTGTCCAAGACCCTGCAACAGATGCGCGAGCCCCGGCACGTGCTGTCCGAGCTGCTACGCATCGCCGACCAAGCCGTCGTGTCGGTACCGAATTTCGGCCACTGGAAAGTGCGCTGGGCATTGTTGTCGCGTGGCCGCATGCCCGAGACGGGCGCCCTGCCCGAACCCTGGTGGTCAACGCCGAACATTCATCTGTGCACCCTGCGCGACTTCACGACGCTCTGCGATGACCTAAACCTGCGGATTGATGCGTGTATGTCGCTGGCTGAGGGGAAGGCCGCGCGACCGATCGATCCTCGCCAACCGATAGAGAATTGGCGCGCGGAAACGGCGCTTTTCCTGCTGAGCCGCAAGGTGGGGGGACAGGCACCTCCCGCACTGACGGACCTGTTCGGGCGTTAATCCCCCTCAATTGAGAGGGAAACTACCCTGCGATTGCCGCGTCGTCGGCCTCGCCGGTACGGATGCGTAGTGCGCTTTCCAGGTCCAGGACGAATATCTTGCCGTCGCCGATCTTGTTGGTGTTTGCGCTGACCTGAATCGCTTGGATGACGGCCTCGGCGATATCCGAGGGCACAGCGATTTCCAGCTTCACCTTGGGTAGCAGCTTCACCTCGTACTCGGCACCACGATAGACCTCAGTCTTGCCGCGTTGGCGACCATAGCCACGGACCTCGGTAACGGTCAGCCCAGAGGCACCGGCCTCGGTGACGGCGTCGAGCACGGCGTCCAAGCGACTAGGTTTGATGACCGCGATGATTAGTTTCATGCGAACTCCGGTCGATGAACGTTGCCTAGCAGACACCTAATCCCGTCCGTGCGGCGGCGACAAGCTATCTCGATGCCGGCTGGACCCGGCCCGGACGCTGCTGGGCGCGGGCCGCAGGATGGGACGTGCGGCACGCACCCGGGCGGCCGAGCCTCGCGGCTTCACCGCAAAGGTCTGTTTCTGAGCCTCCATGAGCAGCAATCCTGCAAAAGCTGGCCACAACCGCGAGCCAGCCTGTTCAAACCCCTCGGCGCCCCCGGCCATCCAACTGACCGGCGGCATATAGAGCGCCCGCGTCCAGCCAGAGGGCTCTAACTCAGCCTCGCGCATCAGTTCGGCCAGCTGCGCGCGGGTGTAGGGACGGCCGTGGCCAAAG
This sequence comes from Alphaproteobacteria bacterium, assembly GCA_043743295.1. Classification (GTDB taxonomy): domain Bacteria; phylum Pseudomonadota; class Alphaproteobacteria; order Caulobacterales; family Caulobacteraceae; genus Phenylobacterium. The sequence continues at coordinate 6,065 of JAYTWT010000319.1, forward strand.
GGCGTGCGCTCGGTGTTGGCCCAGAGCCCATTGCGCGACGCTACCGCGATGATCGCCCGCCCGGACGGCGCCAGCACCCGCCAGACCTCGCGCAGGAACCCAACTGGGTCGGGGCTTTCCTCCAGCCCATGGATTACGAAGATCCGATCGAACAGGGCATTTGCAAACGGCAGGGATTCTTCGGCGACTAGGGTTGATAGCGTTTTGCCGTCGGACGGCCAGACCTCAACACCCTGCTGCGCTGGCATGGCGGCCACGACCCGCCGCGCCCGATCACGAAAAGCGGCGACAAACGGGGTCGCATAGCCGAGGGCCAGCAGATCCAATCCGCGAGCGTCTCCCCAGGCCTCCGTCAGCTTGCGTTCGACCATAGCGCGGGCCGCGCGTCCCAACGGGGTGGCGTAGAATTGCCGAAGGTCGAGCACATCGCGGCGCATTTGCGATGGCTATGCTCGACGGCAGCGCGCCGCCAGCCTAAATCGTGCAGACGACGCCCGGAGTTGAGACCATGCCGCTGACCGTTCACCAGTTCGCCTGCCTGTCGGACAACTACGGGTTCCTCATTCGCGATGAGGCATCCGGCAAGACGGCCTGCATCGACACGCCGGAAACCGCAGCAGTCTTACGGGAACTCGATGATCTCGGCTGGGACCTGGACTTCATTTTCAACACCCACTGGCATCCTGACCACGCGGGCGGCAACCTCGATATCAAGGCGATCACCGGCTGCACCATCGTCGGCCCTCCGGAGGTGACGCGGATTGCGCCCTTAGACCGCGAGGTCGGCGGCGGCGACATCGTTGAGCTGGGCGAGACGGCGTTTCAAGTGATTGAAAGCGGGGGTCACACCCTGGGGCACATCGCCTTCTACGATGCCGCCGACGGCATTGCGTTCGTCGGCGACACCTTGTTTGCTCTGGGCTGCGGACGACTGTTCGAGGGTACGCCGGAGCAGATGTGGGAAAGCCTGCAGCGCTTGGCCGCCTTGCCCGACGACACCAAGGTCTACTGCGCCCATGAGTACACCGCTTCGAATGCCCGATTCGCACTCACTGTGGATGACGGGCTGGCCCTGAAGACCCGTACCGATCAGATCTTCGCCGCACGTGAGCGGGGCGAATGGACCGTTCCGACCACCATCGGCCTGGAAAAGGCGACCAACCCGTTCCTGCGCGCGCCGCAACTGGCCGGGCGGGTCGGCGCGTCAGGCCAGCCGGACGCACGGGTCTTTGCCGCCGTTCGCGCAGCCAAGGACGAGTTTCGCGGCTGAGCGAAATTACTTGGCGGTGGCGGCCTTCAGAATCCGGTCCGAGGAGGGACGGCCAGAAACGCCCTGAGCGGGTGAGACCACGATCCTAAGGATGCCGTCCTTAAGGCTAGCTGAAGGTTTCTTGCCCTCTTCGAACCGCACGCGGCTGAACCGGGCCAGCATCGCGCGCCCTTGAGGGTTTTGGGCCAATTTCAGAATCGCCAGGCTGGTGATCGTCGCTGCATCAGCGATCAGGGCAGACGACGCTGGGGTCGCCTCAGCCTCGAACAACATGGCCCTGTGCGCGGCACGACTGGAGCGCGCGCTGGCCTGGGTCAACCGTTCGAACACCGCCTGAGGACTAAGCGCCAACATCCGCAAGGGACCTGCAACCCCGGCCAGCGATACCGCTTCGCCACTGGGACGATCATCCGTGAATAGGGTGAAGCCGCCGAGCCGCGTGGCGCGGAGCATCGGCTCGCCCAGGTCGTTCTTGTAGATCACGTCACCACGCGGCGCGGGCGCGGCTTCCAATGCCCAGACTTCGGGACTGTCCTCGAACTTCAGCATCGCGACCGGCTGGGTCCGGTCGAGGACAAAGACGCGGCCATCTTCCGACACATATCGCGCCAGAGGTGGGCCGGTGACCTCACCGCTGGGACGGCGCGATAGGCTTTCGCGAAGACGGTCCGCCGATTGCGCCCCAGCTTGGGTCGCCAAGGCGATCAGCGCAACGCCGATGGCCCAGGCGACCGGCGCGCGCGTCTGAAGTCTCAGCTTGCCTGTCATGCCGAGCGATTCAATGCACGGTGATAGGGGCGCTTTTTGGACCGTATCGCTAGCCGACCAGATATTGGCCGCCGTTCAGCGACAGCGTTGTGCCCGTAACATAGGCCGCCCGCTCTCCCGCAAGGAAGGAAACGGTATCGGCGATCTCCTCACCACTGCCCAGACGCCCGGCGGGAATCTGAGCAATAATGCCTTCCAGCACCTTGGCGGGCACCGCTTGCACCATCTCGGTATCAATATAGCCAGGTGCGACGCAGTTCACAGTGACGCCCTTCTTGGCATTCTCAAGCGCTAGCGCCTTGGTGAAGCCGATGACTCCGGCCTTGGCGGCGGAATAGTTGGTCTGGCCGATTTGGCCCTTCTGGCCGTTGATCGATGAGATGTTGATGATCCGGCCCCATTCGCGCTCGCGCATGCCCTCGATCACTTGGCGCGTCATGTTGAAGAGGCTGTCCATATTGACCCGGATCACCTCGCTCCACTGTTCGGAGGTCATGCGGTGAAATACGCCGTCGCGGGTGATCCCGGCGTTGTTGACCAGGATGTCGATAGGACCCAGCTCGGCGGTCACGGCGTCACAGGCGGTCTTGCAGTCGGCGAAATTGCCCACATTGCCCTTGACCACCATGATGCCAAGCTCGCGCGCGCAGGCCTCGGCGGCCTCGACATTGCCGGAGTAGCCCGCCGCCACCTTGATGCCGTCTGCCATAAGGCGTTCACAGATCGCACGCCCAATTCCCCGGGTTCCCCCGGTGACAAACGCAACCCTGGCCATTCAGTCTCTCCCTATTTTCGGGTACCGGTTGATCCCGGCTTACCCGTTCAGATTTTTTCGACGCACATCGCTACGCCCATGCCGCCGCCGACGCAGAGGGTCGCCAGACCCTTTTTGGCGTCGGTGCGGGCCATCTCGTGCAGCAAGGTGGTCAGGATGCGCGCGCCAGAGGCACCGATGGGGTGGCCAATGGCGATCGCGCCGCCGTTCACATTCACCTTGGCCGGATCAAGCCCAAGGTCGCGGACCACGCAGATCGACTGGGCGGCGAACGCCTCGTTGGACTCGATCAGGTCAAGATCAGCAATTGTCCAGCCGGCGCGCTCCAGTGCCTTGCGGCTGGCCGGAATCGGGCCGGTACCCATGATTTCCGGATCAACGCCGGCATTGGCCCAGGATGCGATGCGGGCGAGTGGCTTCAGGCCGCGCCTCTTGGCTTCATCGGCGCTCATCAGCACCATCGCCGCAGCCCCGTCGTTGAGGCCCGAGGCGTTGGCCGCAGTGACCGAGCCCTCCTTGTTGAACGCAGGCCTGAGGCCATTGATGCTTTCCATCGTCGCGCCATGACGGATGTATTCGTCCTGATCGACCACCGTGTCGCCCTTGCGGCCCTTGATGGTCACGGGCGCGATTTCGGCTGTGAACCTACCTGCCTTCTGAGCGGCTTCAGCCTTGTTCTGCGAGGCGACCGCAAACTTGTCCTGATCTTCGCGAGTAATCTGCCAGCGGGCGGCGATGTTTTCGGCGGTCTGGCCCATGTGATAGCCATGGAAGGCGTCGATCAGGCCGTCCTTGATCATGGTGTCGGTCATGGACATCTCGCCCATCTTGGTCCCGGTGCGCAGCTGGGCAGCATGCGGCGCTTGGCTCATGCTTTCTTGACCGCCGGCCACGACGATGTCGGCTGAGCCGTCCATGATCTGCTGGGCACCCAGGGCGATGGCGCGCAAGCCGGATCCGCAGAGCTGATTGAGGCTCCAAGCCGGGCTCTCCATCGGAATGCCTGCATTGATCGCCGCCTGGCGGGCTGGACCCTGGCCCGCGCCGGCCTGCAAGACCTGACCCATGACCACTTCGTTGACCTCTGAGGCCAAGATGCCTGCACGCTCGATCGCTGCCTGGATCGCGATACGACCCAATTCATGCGCGGGGACGCTCGACAGCGCGCCGTTGAACGATCCCACCGGGGTGCGGGCTGCGGAAACGATAACGATGTCGCTCATGGTGATCTCCTGTCCATGGTCTGGCGGCCATGCTGACCTCATCTATTGTCCGGGCGATCAAGGAGGGCAAGTCCGCTTCGCAAAGGATTTCAAGCCATTTGCTAAAGCGCTCGCATCCGCGATACTGCGCTGCAAGAAGCACCGGCCCGATGCATGGGTCGGTCACGGGCATAGGAAACACGGATGGCCGATACCCAAGAGACGGCGGGCCACGGCCAGCCTGGCGAACGCGTGATCATCAAGAAGTACGCCAATCGGCGGCTCTACAATACCTCGTCTTCCAGCTACGTGACGCTCGAACACCTGTCTGAAATGGTGAAGCAGGACGTAGATTTTGTGGTCTATGATGCCAAGACCAACGAGGACATCACCCGTTCGGTCCTGACCCAAATCATCTTTGAAGAGGAAAGTCAGGGGCAGAGCCTATTGCCGATCCAATTTCTGCGACAGCTGATCGGCTTCTACGGCAATTCGATGCAGGCGTTTTTGCCCAGCTATCTGGAGCTTTCGCTCGCCAGCTTCACCCAGCAACAGGAGCGGATGCGCACCCAGTTCGCGCCTTTCGCCCAGACCAGCGGCGGCGCGGGCAGCGGCGTCTATGAAGAGCAGATCCGTCAAAACCTGCAGCTTTTCGACCGCGCGATGAAGATGTTTTCGCCTTTCGCCTACGCCCAGCCCGCCCGCAGCAGCGAGCAACCGGCACCTGCGCCGACCAAGGCCGAGCCGGCGGCTGATGCGGCCCTGACGTTGCTGCGCAAACAAATGGCCGAGATGCAGGCGCAACTGGACAAGCTGGCCAAAAGCTAGCCTCCTGGCCTGGGGTTTGCAGCGTAGAGACCATGATGTCCCGCATTGATCGCATCCGTCGCGCGGTCTCGGCGCGCAAAGCGTCGAAAGCGGAAGACTCACGAATCCTCGAAGACTTCAAATCTGCCCTTGAGAACTTGCCTGTCCCGGTGGGGCCGGTCCTCAGTCTATATACGCGACAGGATGAACGCTTTCTTCGAGACACCGAGGTCGAAGCCCAACTGCTGGGCCAAGAGGGCGAGCGGCGAGGCCTGCGCGCCGGTCCGTCCCTGCTAGATTTCGCCAGGGCCGCCTATAGCCGCACGGAATGGTCCGGCAACTATGATCGACGCGCGCGGGTTGGCCGGCGCAAGCGCGACGTCTAACCCCGCTTTAGATTCTCTACCTCGGCTTCCAACGCTGCCACGCGCTGCTCCAAGGCTTCGAGCCCGCCTGCGCGCGTCGCGCGTGGTGACGGGGTCGAGACGCCGGCACGGCTGGCCACTTCAGCGGCGCTGACCCCGAGCAGCTCGGCAAACGCCGTCACCTGCCCGGCGGAAACTTCCCTCTGATCCTTAAACACCAAGGCTAGTTCGGCCTCAGAGAGCCCCGCGACGGCCGCCATGGTCGGGCGCGCGAGGCCACGCGCACTCAGCTTTTCATCAAACCAGGCCGCATCGAAGAACAGAGCCATCTCTGGGAACTCCGTTGGCGCGCATCTTGCTTAACCGTGTTTGAACGTCGCCGCACGGACCCGCCATGCTGTTGCTCATATCCAGAATCGTCGACATCACGGTCGTGGCCCTGATCCTGACCGCCTTCACCTGATCCGGCGTCAATGACCTCGTCCGAATCTCGCCAGCGGAGGCCTGTAGTGCCCGTGTAGTGTCCACGCACAAACCGTGGAGCAAACCTTGGCCAGCATTCTCAAACACGTCGAAATCGAGGCCTCAGCAGAGGCCGTCTGGGATGTCGTGGCCGACTTCGGCGCGGTTCATACGCGATTCGCACCCGGCTTTGTCGCCGACGTCACTTTGGAGACCGCAGCTCGGATCGTGACCTTTGCGAGTGGCGTCGTCTTTCGGGAACTGTTCCTGAGTTCGGACGCGGAGGCCATGCGGATGGCTTATTCGATCCAGGACCCGATGTTCAGCCATCACAATGCCAGCTTCCAGGTCGAACGCCTGGGCCCGGACCGCAGCCGGTTGCACTGGACGGCCGACCTGTTGCCCGACGCCCTGGCCGAAACGGTCGCGGGAATGATGGCTCATGGCTTGGTGATTGCTGCGGAGGCGATCCCGGGCAAGGCCAGCTAAGCCTCGTCAACGCCGCCCGGATTGCGAGCGCGGGACTGGAGCCATACCACCCCGAACAGGTCCGAGGCCGAGGCCAGTAGGCGACCAAGATTGGTATATTTCGAGCGCCCTGTCTGGCGATGGCGATGATTGACCGGTCGGAACGCCACGGCGTAGCCCTCGCGCAGCATCAACGCCGGGAGATAGCGATGGATGTGGTCGAAGTACGGAAGCTGCAGAAATGCGTCGCGGCGGAAGGCCTTGAGGCCGCAACCGGTGTCATTTGCGTTGTCCTTCAACAGCCATTTGCGCACGCCGTTGCCAAATCTTGAGGCCAGCTTTTTGGCCCGACTGTCCTGACGCTTAACCCGCTCGCCGGCCACCATGGCAAGGCTCGGCTCGCCTGCCAGCAGAGCGTCGACCAGAACAGGCCCATCCGTCGGATCGTTCTGGCCGTCGCCGTCCAAGGTAACGACCACATCACCGCGTGCAGCCAGGATGCCGGAGCGGATCGCGCGGCTCTGGCCAGAGTTCCACTGGTGTCCCAGAATCCGTAATTGGGGGATCTCTGCGGCTAGAGCCTTCAGCACCTGTCGGGTCGCATCGCGACTGGCGTCATCGACGAAAATGATCTCGAACGCCCGCCCGGAGAAAGCCGCTGCAATTTCACGCGCCAGTGCCGGGGCCGCCCCTTCCTCGTCGAAGACGGGGACTACGACCGAAATGAGGGGCACCGATGTCATAGATTTCCAATAGAGCAGGTTGGATCGGGTTGCAGGCGGAAAACCGGATTCCACTTTTCCTGAGGCCCGCTCGCGCGGAAAAGTCGGCCCGCGAAAGGATCGTGCTATCTGACTCACATGACGATGGATGACGTCCTGTCGAATTGGAGTGGCGGCTGGCGGGGCCCTGCCCTGGCCGCGCTGGTAGCTTTGCTCGCCGGTTTACCCGGCCTGGTCGCCATGCCGACCTTGGACCGCGACGAGGCGCGGTTCGCCCAGGCCACCGCGCAGATGCTGGAAAGCCGCGACTTTGTGACCATCCGGTTTCAGGACGCGCCCCGGTTCAAGAAGCCGGTCGGTATCCACTGGCTACAGGCCGCCGGCGTCTCGGCGCTGTCCTCGCCCGAGGCGCGGCAGATTTGGGCCTATCGCATCCCCTCGCTTTTGGGTGCCATGCTGGCGGCGGCGGCTTGCGCATGGGGCGCGGCGGCATTCTTCAGCTCGCGCACGTCGCTGATAGCGGGCGCTTTGCTTGGGTCCAGCTTCCTGCTGTCCACCGAGGCCTTCATCGCCAAGACCGACGCGGCGCTGACCGGCATGATCGTGCTTGCGATGGCGGCCTTGGCCCGGATCTACGCGGCGGATCACCAAGGCCGGCCGACCGGCAGGGCGAGCGTCTGGATCTTCTGGTCCGCGATCGCCGCTGCAACCCTGATCAAGGGACCGGTTGGCCCGATGGTCGCCGGGCTGGCGATGCTGACACTTGTCCTATGGGACCGACGCGGCGGGTGGCTGACACGGATGAAATGGTGGTGGGGGCTGATTATCTGCCTGACCGTGATCGGGCCTTGGGCCGGCGCAGTCACGGTCGCCACCGATGGTGTGTTCTGGACCGAGGCCATTGGCTCGGACCTCGGCCCAAAGCTTGTCGGTGGGCAGGAGAGCCATGGCGCACC
>JAYTWT010000320.1:0-4762 GCA_043743295.1 Alphaproteobacteria bacterium
TGAGCGTTCGCGCAACATGGCCCTGGTGCTGGAGGCCCTGCAGTCGCAAGAGCGCGACACGCCGGAATACATCACCATGGACGTCAAGAGCATGTCGGCAACCTTCGTGCGCGCTCCGGACCTGGCCGAAGTGCCGTTCCCGGTGAAAATGGAACCCAACCTCGTGGTCGAATTCTACGCCTCGTAAGCGACCTCGAGGCTGATCAAAATCTGCAGAGGCCCTGGAGGACACTCCAGGGCCTTTTGCATTGGACCGACCTGTGGCGAAGTGCGGGTATGAATCGTCGGCTGTTTGTCACGGGTACCTTCGCACTAGCCGGATGCGCCAGCGCTCGGGTGGATCGAAACCCGTCGGACTTCGCCGAACTCGAGCCAATCTATCGCGCCGACGCCGGGCGGGACGGCCTGACGATCAGCGTCGGCTCCAACGGCTGCACCGCCAAGGCTGACTTCACGTTCTTCGTCGAACGACGGCGCGAGGGCGTCGCCGTGGCATTCGGGCGCAGGCGCATCGACAGCTGTAAATCGTTCGCCATCGGGCGCACCGACCTGAGCTTCAGCTGGGCGGAGCTGGGTCTTGATCCGACAACAACGGTGCGGGTGCTGAACCCGCTAGGCGTTTGGATCGGGCCGGGGGTGTAAATCTACCTCCGCATCCACCCCGTTCCGCGGCAGGAAATGAGGAAGCTCAGCCTGCAGCCAGCCCAACACTTGCTCGCGAATCTCGGCCCGAAGATCGACAGAATCCGCAGCGTTGCGCGCGCTTACCTGGCAGCGGACCTCCATATTTTTTTCGCGGATCTCATTCACCTGGATACGCAGCAGGCGTTGGTCCCACAGCGGCGAGGCGTGGACGATCTCCTCCACCTTTTGACGGAGGCGCGAGACAGGCACCCTCTGGTCCACATTCAACATCACGTCGGCGTCGAGATTAGAAGAGTCGCGGGTCCAATTCTGGAAGGGCTGCTCGAGGAATATCTTTAGCGGCACGATCATCCGGCGCAGGTCGCGCAGCCGGATCACGACATAGGTCGACTTGATCTCTTCGACCTGACCGAACTCGCCGTTGATAGTGATGGCGTCGCCGATGCGGATCGGCTGGGTGAAGGCGATCTGGATGCCGGCGAGGATGTTGGATAACACCGGCTGTAACGCCAAGCCGACAATCAGGCTGGCCGCTCCGCCCGCCGCCAGCAGGCTGACGCCGATCTGCTTCACACCGGGAATGGTCATCAGCGCGATAGCCAGTGTCACCACCAGCACAGCCACATTCACTGACCGGCGCAGTATCCGCGTCTGAGTCAGCATTTTTCGGGCTTGCGTGTTGTCCGCCACGTCGGTCCGGTAGCGGCGCAGAGAAATGGCTGAACCGATGTCGATGGCCGTCATCACAGCCCACCCCACGAGGATGATGAAAGCGATCAGCAGACCGTGCTGAAGGATGGCTTCCGTCTTGGTCGGGATCGGCGCGACGTGGACCGAGACGCTTAGCGCCGCGATCAGCAGAGCAAAACGACCCGGTGCTTTGGTCCGCACGACGAGCGAGCGGGTGAAGTCGCTGCGCCGCTTCATGCGCCGGTTCAGTAGGCTGACGATCCAACCATGGAGTAGCAACGCGGTGGCGAAGGCCCCGACGGTAACGGCTAGGCCGGCAGCCCAATCGGGAAGCCAGGCCGGTAGGCTCATGAGTTCAATCTCGTTATGCAGCACGACGTCAGATCGCTCCGATCGAGTGCGAGTTCATTCCGCCCTTGGGCGAAAACACCTCAGTGACCCAGTCCGGTACCCGCTTTGGCCGTCGGGTGGATTGGTCGATGAACACCCAAGTGGTCACGATCTGGGCGCACATCTGTCCGTCCGGATGATCGATACGGATATAGCGATCAAAGCGCGGCCCTTGAGCAGCGTCGGCCAGCCACGTGCGCCCCTGAGCGGTCTCGCCCAATTTCAGTTCGCGGCGGTAGTCGATTTCATGGCGCAGGGCCACCCAGGCATAGGCCGCGAGGGCTTCAGCGGGGGCACGCGTGCTCCAATGGGCAACGCCCATATCCTGCGCCCAGCGTAGATAGACCACGTTATTCACGTGGCCATTCGCATCGATATCGTCTGGCGTCGGCGTGAACGCTAGGCGGAAGACCGCCCGGCCTTCCGGGGGCTCAATGAGCCTCAAGCTTCAAGCAGACCCTGCTCGGCCATCAGGGTCTTGAGCTCACCCGACTGGAACATTTCCTTGATGATGTCGCAGCCGCCGACGAACTCACCCTTTACATAGAGCTGGGGAATGGTCGGCCAGTCGGAGAAGGTCTTGATGCCTTCACGTAGCGGCTCGCTCTGCAGCACATCCACGCCAACGAAATCGACGCCCAGATGATCCAGGATCTGCACCGACGTGGCGGAGAAGCCGCAGCGGGGCTGTTCCGGCTCGCCCTTCATGAACAACACGACATTGTGGTCGGCCACAGACTTGGCGATCCACTGATGGACGGGGTTGGCAGTCGCGGTTTCGCTCATCGGTCGACCTTTCGGCGCGGATTTGTTATTCAACAGCTAGGGACGAGCATCGCCGGGGTCAAGCCGGTGTCGAGGTCTCAAGCGCCAGCGCGTGTAACTCCCCGCCCATCTTGCCCTTCAGCGCAGCATAAACCAGCTGATGCTGTCGCACGCGGCTGAGCCCTTGGAATGCACCCGAGACGATCCGTGCCTTGTAGTGATCTCCATCGCCAGCAAGATCTTGGATCTCGATCACGGCGTCGGGGAACCCCTCGCGCAAGGCGGCTTCCAGGTCAGGCTGAGACATCGGCATGGACGGTGCTTAGCGGCTCAGCCCCGCTAAGGCGAGACCTGGGTTCCGCCCCTCAATCAACAATCGCCGAATAGATCAGGTTCTTCAGCTGCCCGCGGAAGTTGAAGGTACCGGACGGCATCAACTGGGTCATGAACACCATGGTGAGGTCCTCTTTCGGGTCGACTAGGAAGATGGTCGAGGCCGCACCGCCCCAATAATAGTCTCCGGTTCCTAGGCCGCCGGTCGCCACCTGGCTCATGGTGGAGGCAAAGCCCAGGCCAAAGCCGACGCCCTCGTTCGCGGTTTCGGAGAAACCGCCGATGGCCACCTGGGTCAGGTCCTGCCCCTTAGGCAGGTGGTTCATGTGCATGATCTCCAGAGTGCGCGGACCCAGGATACGGTGGCCGTCCAGCTCGCCGCCCCGGCGCAGCATCTCGCAAAAGCGCATATAATCCGCGCTGGTCCCGGTCAGCCCGCCGCCGCCGGATTTGAAGCCGGGCTCCTTGATGAAAGCGCTCGTCGCCGGATCGTCCAGCAATTTCAGCTTTTTGTCCGGTCCACGCTCATAGTTGGCGGCGAAACGATCAACCTTGTCTGGGGCCACATGGAAGGCCGTGTCCTTCATGCCAAGTGGCGCAAAGATTTCGTCCTGGAGGAACTGGGCGAAAGGCTTGCCCGAGATAATCTCCACCAGGGCGCCGCAAACGTCGGTGGCCAGGGAATACATCCAGGCTTGGCCGGGCTGATAGCGCAGCGGCACCAGGGCCAGCTTATCCATGAACTCGACCATGGTATCGCCGGACCCGGCTGAGCGGATCTTTAAGGACCGATAGACCTTGTCGATAGGGTGCTGAAGTCCAACGCCGGGCAGGCCGCCTCCGTAGGTCAGCCCCGCCATATGGCCCAACACATCGCGGAACGTGACCGGTCGGCCCAGCGGCTCGGTGACCATGTCCTCGCCTTCGCCCGAAACCCAGACCCGGTGGTTCTTCCAGGAAGGCACATAACGGCTGACCGGATCGTTGAGCTGGAAATAGCCTCGCTCATAAAGTGTCATCAACGCCACCGAAGTGATCGGCTTGGTCATCGAATAGATGCGATAGATCGTGTCATCGCGGGTGGGTTTGTTCCGCTCGAGATCCATCAGGCCGAGCGACTTGGAATAGGCAAGATGGCCATGGCGCGCGACGCTGACCTGGCACCCGGCCAGCTTGCCCGGCGCGATGTAGTTGCGCTCTAGATGCTCGGCGATCCGTTCCAGGCGGCCTGCGTCTAGGCCTGTCCACTGTGATTGGGCGTCCATCATTTCCTCCGAAGTCTGGCTTTCTTGTCGTTGGTCGCCATCATGGGGCACGAATGACCAAATCGCCAAGAGGTGGGAACAATGATCGAAGATCTGGAAGCTATGGCAGCGGAGATCGGTGCGGCCCTGAAAGCGCGCGGTGAGAAAATTGCGGTAGCGGAGAGCTCCTCAGGTGGCCTGATCTCGGCGGCTCTGCTGAGCGTGCCCGGGGCCTCGGCCTACTATCTCGGGGGCGCGGTGGTCTACACGCCTAAGGCCCGGGTGCTGCTGACCGACATCCCACGTGAGGCGTTAGAAGGCATGCGCTCTTCCAGCGAGCCCTACGCCCTGCTCCTGGCGCGCAATCAGGTGGAACGCTATGGCGCGACCTGGGGCATCTCCGAGACGGGCGCAGCGGGCCCAACCGGCAATGGCTATGGCGACGCCTCTGGACACACCTGCGTGGCAATTTCCGGCCCCGTCGAAGCGGTGGTCACAATCGAGACCGGCTCAGAGGACCGCCGCGCCAACATGCGAGCCTTCGCAGCGGGTGCTCTGGACCTGCTGCGGCGGGCGTTGGCAAGCTAGACTTCCATCAGCGCGCGGGCAGCCGCGCGGGCAGCATCCGTGATTTGCGCACCGGCGAGCATGCGGGCGATTTCTTCTTCGCGCTCGGTTGGTCCCAGGACCTCGAC
>JAYTWT010000321.1:0-4493 GCA_043743295.1 Alphaproteobacteria bacterium
CATCGCCTTCCACAAGGCCAACGACGACTTTGTGGCGGGCGAGACCGGCCTGATCTGTTCCTTCGGGGCGGGGTATTCGGCAGGCACGGTTTTCGTGCGCAAGCGATAGCGGTCTGCGGGCCGGACTTACCTCCTACAACACGCCCCTGAGCTTCACGGTCAGTTCGCGTTGGCTGCGGACATCGAGCTTGGCGTAGATGATCTTCAGCTGCGTGCGCACGGTTGCGAGGCTGACGGCACGGGCGGTGGCGATATCGGCTGGGCTGAAGCCTTCGGCGGCGGCGCGGGCGACCTCGGCCTCGGTGGGGGTGAGGCCCAGGCGGGCGATCATGGCGTTGGCCTTGGGCCGGTATCCGCGACCGATCACCACAGCGCACCGCGCGCCCAGGCCGAAGGCACCTGAGGACCTGGACAGCGCAATGACGTCCGCCGCCAGCGACGGGGCGCCCATCCGCGAGCGCAGCAGTACGGTCGTGTTCAGCGCCGCCAGGCGGTGTTTCCATGAGGCGAAACGGGCAAGCGCCGCGGTGAGGTCTAGATCACTTTCGGCTTGTGCAGCACGCAGCTGGCCCTGCCGCTGCGCCAACACGTCCTGACTTTGCAGCATGACCTGAGCGGAAGCGGAAAGCTTGATGATGCGGCCCCAGGCGTCACAGAGCACCGTAGCCGCGCCCAGCTGGTCGAACGCGTCGATCGCCAGAGCGGCGGCATGATCTTCAAGTCGGAGCTGCAGCCGCACAGCGGCGCTGAAGGCTGGCAGCAGCGCGGCGAAGATCTCGCGCTGGGCCGTGTCCGGCAGGCCCTGGCGGGCGGTGCGCAGGGTCGTGACCACCACTCGTATGTCCTTCCGCGCCATGAGCACGGCACTGATGCTCCACGCCGCGTCAGCACTGAGTAGCTGCCCGTTGTAGATCGCGTTCCGCGACCGGACCTCGTCCGACACCATTTTCTGGTCGGTGTAGACCACCATCGGACGGCTGGCGAAGGCTGCCGCCAGCCTGGGGTCCAACTCGGGATCGCCGCCGCCCTGCTCGGTCAGCGCTTCCATCATGTCAACGGACAGGTCCTTGTCGGCCAGGTAATCTGGAAGTGGCCGCCGCCGACCCCGATCAGCTGTCCGCCCCAGCCGCCGGTCGCTGCGGCCATGTCGCCGAGGATGCCGCTCCAGGTATCCGGCGCAAACGGCGCCTCGCCGATGCGTTGGGTCAGGGCGGCCATCTGCTGATCGTCGAACGCCATTGGCTCCGCCCAAGGGAACTACCTATCCGCTAGGTCTCCCGCCCCACACCCGCCGTCAACCCCCTTCGCCTCAGAGGCGAACGCGCGCGGAAAATTGTGGAATGGAAGGGCGGAATGGCGCGGCCCATACCCAAAATTGGGGGTTCGAAGACGGGGGCAATCGTCAAAGGTTATGGAAAGGGGCCAAGGCCCACTGTCGTGTCGTGGGGCGTGGCGGGGTTAGTGTGTTGGGGGATAGTATGCGTGGTGTTCAGAGGATCGTTGCCGCTTGCGCGCTGGTGCTAGCTTTGGCCGTCCCCGGATTAGTCTCGGCTAGCACCTTCACTATCACTGTCGTTGGGCGCGGGGAGATTGCTGATCCATTTTCCATTCGACAAGGCTCAATGACTTGGCGCTTTTCGGGACTAGATACCTCCAGTATTATTTATCAGACCACTGACTATGGGGATGTGTTCGGTTTCGGTGGGGGAGAAAGATATCAAACAATCACGCCCGGTGTCAGTCAAGTCAACATTGGCGGAGTGTGGAGTAAAGCATTCGGATTTTACGACTCATCGGCTGGCAGCGGTTTTAGCGGGGATGGAAATCCGATTGCCGGTGCTATAAGCGACGATCGGCTCGGTAAACATTTGTTTGTGCTGGCCCAGCTACAACCTGGACAACTATTCGATCTCCCAATTGAGGGAACTCAACACGTAGATTTCATGGAGACTGGCGCCCCGTATGGTGACAGTTCTAACACGATGAATTACTTCGATGTTGGAAATGGAGTGGAATTTAGAGGTCAGGCTATAGGAATGACAATATCGGTGGATGTAATTCCGCCGGGTATGGTCTTGATCCCGATTTCACAGCTGGAACGGGATAGTTTTTCTGAACCTGATCGCAAACCGATCCTGGATTTACTCAAGGGCCGAGTTCGTTCTAATCGTTCTATTGAAGACGAATTGAATGTGAGGCCCGCTACATTCGAGGGCCCCTGCCCGGGCGGCGGGGATAGTTGTGTAAATAGTGGCGGGGGCGTTCGAGGTTCGCTTGACCCTGACCGTTCAGGTTATGCTGGGTTTAGAATGAACGGCGAATTATTTGAAGAGGGTTCACCCGCCTGGATTCATGAATACACGACGTTCGACAGCAGGCTGACCGGCGACCTAAAATTCCAGTATGCTCCGACCAAGGTAGGAGATGGCGACTGGCTTGAGCTCAGGTTCAACGGGGAAATTCTCTGGAGCAACTTCGGCCAAACCCTGGAAGAAGGGCGTCTATATGACGCAGTATTCGATGCGTCGCGTGTGGCCGGACAGGCAGGCGATGTAGCGTTCATCCTGCAAAGCAGGGGCGATAGGAACGCAGGATTCTTCCTGCCCTATGACCTGACATTCCAGGCCGGCGGGGCCGTCCCCGAACCCACCACCTGGGCGCTGATGATCGCCGGTTTCGGCATGGCCGGCGGGATGCTCCGCCGTCGGCGCGCGGTCGCCGTCTGAACTCAAGAACGACGAATTCGGAGCGGACGAGATGATCCTGATCTGCTCGTTCGGCGCGGGCTATTCAGCGAGCAGGGTGGTCCAACGGAAGCGCTTTGGCGGCTAGAGACCGAGGAAACGACCAAACGCAACCCCGACGACCTGCATCTGATCGCCGTCCACCTGGCCGATCACCGTACCGACTTTCGACCGGGGCACCGTCTGCGCTTTGTCGATCATCACCTGCGAGACCGCGCGCAATCCGTTCGCCGCGTTTGGCTCGAGCGTGACCCGCACCAGCGGCGCGGCGTGGAGTTCGCTGGTCAGGGGCAGAACCGTCACCGAAGGAATGGCTTCGAAGGCATCGGCCTGAACCACCAGAGCGGGCCTGGGCTTGCCGTAGTCGCCGGCGGCCACGACGGTCACCAGATCGCCTCGTTTCATGCCTTCCAGGACTCGGCAAACGGTTCAGCGTCGATAGCCTCAGCAAGCTCGCGCAGAACGACCGCCTCATCGCTGGCCGGGTTCGATGCGCTGGACGCAATCAGTGCGCTTTGCCGTCGAGCTTCGGCTTCGAATGCGGATCGCACTTTGTCGTCGAGATGGGCCCGGACTACGGCGCGCAGATAGGCACCCGGTGCAAGTCGGGCTTCCGACGCAGCATCGGCAAGCGCCGCTTTCAACTTTGGGTCGAGGCGGAAGGTGAAGGTCTCAGCCTGAGGGATCGCGGATCGCTGCATATCCACTCTTTAGCGCAATACGAATTGTAACACAATTCGTCGTACGTCGCCCCTACCGATCCTTCTCCCGCTCGCCAATCGCCGCCTGGGCCGCCGCCAACCGGGCGATGGGCACGCGGTAGGGGGAGCAGCTGACGTAGTCGAGGCCGACGCTTTCGCAGAACTGGATTGAGGCGGGGTCGCCGCCGTGTTCGCCGCAGATGCCGAGCTTGACGTCTGGCCGGACCGCCCTGCCCCGTTCGGTGGCGATGCGGATCAGATCGCCTACCCCCTCCTGGTCCAGGGTGACGAACGGGTCGCGCTCGAAGATGCCCTTGTCGATATAGGCGTTCAGGAACCGGCCTGAGTCGTCGCGACTGATGCCGAAGGTGGTCTGGGTCAGGTCGTTGGTCCCGAACGAGAAGAACTCGGCATGTTCGGCCAAGTCGCCGGCGCGGATGGCGGCGCGTGGTAGCTCGACCATAGTGCCGACCTGGTAGACGATCTCGCGGCCCTGTTCGGCCAAGACCTCTTTGGCTGTGCGATCCGTCAGTTCGCGTAGGAACTTCATCTCTTCGCCCTTGGCGACGAGCGGGTGCATAATCTCTGGAATTGGTGCCGGTCGGCCCTCGGCGGCGACCGCGCAAGCCGCCTCGATGATCGCGCGGACCTGCATCTCGTAGATCTCGGGGTACGAGACCCCCAAACGACAGCCGCGATGACCCAGCATCGGGTTGACCTCATGAAGTTCCTGAGCGCGGCGGAGCAGTTTGGCGGCATCCAAGCCCGTCGCCTCAGCGACCGCCTGAAGGTCAGCCTCGCTATGCGGCAGGAACTCGTGCAGCGGCGGGTCCAGCAGGCGGATGGTGACCGGCAGGCCCTCCATGATCTTGAACAGCTCAACGAAGTCCTGGCGCTGCATCGGCAGGATCTTGGCCAGGGCCAGCTTTCGACCCGCCACGTCGTCGGCCAGGATCATCTCGCGCACCGCAGCGATCCGTGCGGGATCGAAGAACATGTGCTCTGTACGGCAAAGACCAATGCCCTCAGCCCCGAACTGCCGAGCGAC
>JAYTWT010000322.1:0-4486 GCA_043743295.1 Alphaproteobacteria bacterium
ACGATTTGTAGCGGCTGTCCCATAATGTGCCGGTGCGGCGGTAGGTGGTGTTGATGTATTGCACGTAACGGCGACCCAAGGCGATGATGAGCCGGGGTACGTTCTCGGCGTGTTTCGGGGTGAGCAGGAGATGCACATGGTTGGTCATCAGGACATAGGCGTGCAAAGCACATTTTTCTTTTGTTAGTGCTTCGCTAAGCCAGTGCAGATAGGTGTGATAGTCTTCTTCGGCGAAGAAACACGGTTCGCGATTGTGGCCCCGCTGGACGATGTGCAGCGGTACGCCATCAAGATGGACGCGGGGCGGCGAGGCATGGGTTTACTTTATGCCTCGTTAGAAATTAAAGCGAGCCTGGCCCCTTTTATCCTCCTTTTAATTCACCGGTAACAGACGAGTCGCAGAAATTGGAATTCTTGCGGCGCAACGCCAAAAAAGGCTTGCCCTGCGGTTCAGAGAAATTCATCCGGAAATTAAATTGGAGAAGCCGACGGGGCCTGCGTTACAGTATCGGCCACAGGGACGACCGAGGAAGGAGGATAAAAAGGGGGGCGTCCCCTTTACCAGGTCTTTTCACTTCGCCCTCACTTTGCGGATGATCTCCAGCCCATGGCACCAGCGAACCAAACCGCGCAACACGATCGCTCGTGCTGCAGCAACGGATCCGGGAACTACTCACGTCAGTCGCCGCGGAGCTGCGCACGCGAGATCGTGGTCAAGACATCGGGCTGTCGCGGCGGCAGATAGGTGAGACCCGTCGCCTGGGCGAGAGCCGGCAGTTCTTGCTTGGCCAGCATCTCGCCGATGGCGGCACTCACCTCTGCGATAAGGGGCGCGTCGCTCGCCAAGCCAACAAAGCCGATGTTGAAGCCGATCGAGTGATAATGGCCCGAAGACGATAGCTTGCTGTCCTGACGCTGCGCACGGTAGGCGTCCAGCCTATGCAGTTCCACAAGCGTCGCGTCATAGTCCCCCTGCTCCATCCGCTCGAACAGGGCCGGGCCCGGGGCCACATGCGTGATCCGATCGACGAGAATGCCACCGTCGTATGTCATCAGCACGGCGTCGGCCAAGGTGCCCTCCTCGGCAACAAGGGTCAAGTCCTTGAGATCGCCGAGTCTACTGACCTGGCGGCTCGCTTTCCTCGGGCCCAGCACAACCACCAATGGGGCGAACCGGTAGCCACGGCTCGCGACGATGTCGTTGAGCGGCACCCAGCGTCGCCGGTCCTCACGTCGCGCCCCTTCATAGTCGGGCAACCTGGAACGCTTTGCTTTCGGCTCGCCGAGTGCGCTGGCGAACAGCGGATATCCCGCAACCAGGTGGCAACGCCCATCAGAGAGCAGGGCGTTCGCCTCCAGGGCGGGATTGCTGTCCTTGTCCACCTCGCTCTCAAACCACTGGATGGCGATCTCTCGGCCAAGGCGTGACGCGACTGCCTGCGCCACCGCGAGATCGAACCCGTGAGCCTCGTTTTCGCGCTTAGAAGACAAAGGTGGAATATTCTCGTCGAGACAGACGCGGAGCGTGCCGCTGGCCCCGGCCGGCGTCGCCCCCGCCAGGGGGATCCAGACAAGTGCGAGAAAGTAGGGAAGCGAAAGTCGAAAGCTCATTTTGTCTTCCCCCCCGTAAGGACATACGCCCAAATTGCTTCGATCTCGTCCGGCTTCACGATGTCGCCCCAGGGGGGCATCGCTTTCTTGCCCTGCACGACGGAATTGACGAAGCGGGGTTTGTCATCCCGCGGGAACTTGCGGAGGTCGAACGTCGACGTGCCCGGGTTGACCATGTTCACCCCATGACAGTTCGAGCAGAATTGTCTGTATAGGGTCTTGCCTTGCGCGGCGAGTTCAGGCGATGGCGCTGTGTCAGGCTTGTCGTCGTCCGCGTGCGATGCCCATGTCGCGATCAGGCAGAACCCCACGGCGAGCACCTTCAGCCAAGAGGAAGACATCATCGATTCACCCTATGTGTAGGTCGGCGGAAAAGCGGGGGCGGCAGGCATCCAACCGGAAGGCCCTGCCACCTCCATCCACTTTACTGAGAAGCTTTAGAGTGCAGGGCGAAGACCCAGAGTGAACCACCGGCCGGAACGTTCGCCAGCCGTTCATCGCCGGCGTAGACCACGTAGGCGCCGCCATGACCGACCGCCACGGCCACATACTGCACGCCATCCTGCTGCCACGTGACCGGCTGGCCCTCGATGCCGGACCCGGTTTGGAACTGCCAGAGCTTCTTGCCGGTGTCAGCGTCGAACGCCTCGAATTCCCCCGTCGACTGGCCGGAGAAGACGATACCGCCCGCTGTTGTGAGCACGCCGCCCCAGCGCGGGGTTGGGCTCGTAACCTCCCATTTCGACTTCCCGGTCAGCGGCTCGATAGCCTTGAGGTATCCGACGTTTCCGTCCTTAGGAAACACCCAAGCGAGGTCCGCACCCCAATAGGTCGTCCCGGCGCGGTACTGCGGCCGTGTCGGCGTGTACGTCATGCCAAACTCGAGGGTGTTGGCGTAAACGAGTCCCGTATTCGGATTAAAGGCCGAGGGGCTCCACGCTTTGCCGCCCCAAACGCTCGGCCAGATCTCCGCGGTCTTCTCCGTAGCTCGCACCTTCTTCGTCAATTCCGACTCAATAGGCCGCCCGCTCTTGTCGATGCCCGTGGCCCAGTTCAACGTCTTGATAAACTGATTCGCGGCAATGAACTTCCCGTCCGTGCGGTCGAGCACATAGAAGAAACCGTTTCGGTTCGCGTTCAACAGGACTTTCCTGGGTTTGCCTTCGACGTTGATCGTTGCCAGGACCATGTCGGCCACAGCGTCGAAGTCGTACATATCGTTTGGCGAGAACTGGAAGTGCCACTTGATCTTGCCCGTCTGGGGGTCAAGCGCCAGCACCGAGGCGGAGTACAGATTGTCGCCCGGCGCGCGTACCATGGCGTTCCACGGCCCGGCGTTGCCGACTCCCCAGTAAACCGTCTTCAGCTCCGGATCATAGGAGCCAGTTATCCAGGTCGAGCCGCCGCCATGCTTCCAGGTGTCGCCCGTCCATGTGTCGGCTCCCGGCTCCCCCGGCCCGGATATCGTGTAAGTGCGCCAGAGATGTTTGCCTGTCGCCGGGTCCCAGCCATCAATAAAGCCCCGGATGCCGTATTCCGCGCCCGAGATGCCGGTAAGAAGGACGCCGTCGGCCACCAGCGGCGCCAAGGTCTGCGAATAGCCGTCGTTCCAGTCTATGACCTTCTGCTTCCACAACTCCTTGCCGGTCTTGGCGTCAAGCGCGATAACATGGGCGTCGAGCGAGGTGCGGAACACCTTTCCTTCGTAGAGAGCAACACCGCGGTTGATGATGCCGCAGCAGACGATGCGCGGTGTTTCGGGCGGATACTCGATCACCGTCCTCCAAATCTGCTTGCCGGTCTTGGCATTGACGGCGATCGTAGCAGCGTGTGTGGTGATGTAGAGCACTCCGTTGTAGACGAAGGCCTGCGATTCCTGCGATCGGTTGTCGTCAAGGCTGAGGTTCCAGACGGGTACAAGGGACTTGACCGTTTTTTTATTGATCTGGTCCAGCGGGCTGAAGCGCTGCTGACCGTAACCCATGCCGTAATTAAGTACGTTGGCGGTGTCGCTCGCCCCCTTTTCCAGCTCTTTGGTAGTCTGCGCGTGCCCCGCGATCGGCAGTAAAAGGGAAACCGCGATCGCGAGCATTTGGGTCTTCATCATTCATCTCCTCCAGTAGTGTGTCAACGTTCTCACTCAGTCGTTCATAAGCTAATGATTCGTTTGGTAAATTGGTGATGGGGATAGGATTTCAAACGGCCTTTCTCGCGAACCCTCAATCTATCGCCTATGAGAATAGGAATTTTAAACGCCCCTTTTCTCTAAAGCAGGACTGTAACGCTTCGCCAGCGAGCGGTCAATTACACGTGTGACGGGTGAAAAATTCGCCCTTGCGCGAGGTTCTTCGGGGCGTTGATGCGCCTGCGAGGGCTGATTTCGCGGCGCTTGAGCCGCTGGCGCGAGCGCAGGCCGAGCGCGATCCTTGGCGCCGGTGCCGAACGGGATGGATCGGGTCTGGGTTTTAGGCTCAGGCCGCTTGGAACAGATCGACGCGACGCATTGTGCCCTTCACGGTGGGCGAACGCGGTGGGGCGCGAGAAGGCAAACCCAAGTGGGCGAGGAGTCGCGCAATCACCGGCGGCTCAACGATTGCGGCATTGTGCCCTTTACGGGTACGATGATCTTCAAGGCGCCGCCGCAGTTCGCACAGTGTTCGAGGTCGAGATCGAACACGCGCTTGAGCAGGCGCGCCCAACTCATGCGCGCGGGTGAAGGCTGCGCATGAGCGTGATCGGCTGACTGCCCGGATGCGTTCTCTGAGCGTGCCGGTACGATCGCCGCGCGCAACTTAGCATGCGGGGCGAGCACGCCGTGGAAGCGAATCAGATGCAGGCGCGGACGGGGAACGAGCGCGGCCAGGCGCTGCATGAA
>JAYTWT010000323.1:0-5881 GCA_043743295.1 Alphaproteobacteria bacterium
ACGCGCGGTCAGGCCAGCCGGAGTTCAAGCATACGCCTGCCAAGATCAGCCCCTACGGCGAAACCTGGCGCGGATTTCTGCTGGCCCGCGCCGCCTGGATGACGCCGAAGGACCTCGACCTGATCTGGCGCCGGATCCCCCAGGCGGGTTGCCAGTTGCATGAGTTCGCGGGGCGCGGTGATACGGACGAACGTGGACGGGTTCGCGCGGCGCTGGCACAGGACGCCGGGCCGGACGCGCTGAC
The DNA here is from genome assembly GCA_043743295.1 of Alphaproteobacteria bacterium. Taxonomy (GTDB): domain Bacteria; phylum Pseudomonadota; class Alphaproteobacteria; order Caulobacterales; family Caulobacteraceae; genus Phenylobacterium. The sequence goes on from JAYTWT010000323.1 coordinate 245, forward strand.
CTTCGAAGACCCGGCCACCGGCGCGTCGCGCGACGTCTTCTTGGAGGGCGGGCGACTGGGTCGGGTGATCTTCATGACCACGGGTGGACGGCTACCCCCGCGAGACTGGCTGGTGGAGTTGTTTGTGCTCGAGCAATTGGATAGCTCGGCCCGCTCGGCCCTGTTGCTGGGTCGCGCGCCGGGACGCACCATTGAAAAGGGACCTGTGGTCTGCGCCTGCCGCAATGTGCGCCAGACGCGGATTGTCGCCGCCATCGATAGCGGAGCCGCCACAGTGGACGCAGTCGGCGAGGTCACGACGGCGGGAACCGTCTGCGGGTCGTGCCGCCCCGAAATCAGTCGCCTATTGACGGCTTACCTCGCGAAGGAGATCGCTGATGCTGCATGATGGAAAGCCGGGGCGCGTTCTGCTGGTCGGTGCCGGTCCGGGCGCGGCGGACCTGTTGACGATGCGCGCGCATCGCACGATCCAGGGCGCTCAGGCGCTGCTCTACGACGCCCTGGTGTCGGAAGAAGTGCTGGCGCTGGCGCCAGACGTCTGCGTCAAGATCCAAACCGGCAAGCGTGCCGGGCGCACCAGCATGAAACAGGAGACGATCAACCGGCTGATGCTGCGGCTGGCCCGGCGCGGGCTGGAGGTCGTGCGGCTAAAAGGCGGTGACCCCTCCATCTTTGGGCGGGTCGGCGAGGAAGCGGCGTTCCTGAACGCCCACGGCATCGAAACCGAGGTGGTCCCTGGTGTGACAGCGGCTAGCGCGGCGGCAGCGCAGTTCGGATTTCCGCTGACCCATCGGGGTGCCGCGCGGCGGTTAATGATCGCAACGGCGACGGTCCAGGATGGTGCTTTGACCGACGGCGGATGGGCCGCAGCGGCAGACCCGGAGACGACACTGGCGCTCTACATGGGTCGTGACCGCTTGGCCGCCGCCGCCGATCAGTTGATCGCGCGGGGCCGGGCACCGGACACCCCCGTGATTGCGGTTGAGAATGCCGGACGCCCGGACGCCCGTGCCCTATCGGGTGAACTGGCCAGCCTCGGCGCAACACTCGCCGCCGCTGAAATCACCGGACCGGTGGTGCTGATCGTCGGCAGCGTCGCGGCGCAAGCCAAAGCGGCGGCCATCTCACATCACAGCAGCGAGCCGCGTCAGATCTTGCGGTCAGCCCAGTAAGCGTCGCGCAGCAGGCGCTTGTAGAGTTTGCCGGTCGGTAACCGGGGCATTTCGACGATGAAGTCGATAGAGCGCGGCGTCATATAACTAGCTAGCTTGCTGCGTGCGTAGGCCAACAGTTCCTCTGCCAATTCCGGGGTGGGGTCCTGGCCGGGGGCTGGCTCGATCACCGCCTTGACCGCCTCGCCCATCTCCGCGTGCGGCACGCCGAACACGGCGACGTCGCCGACCTTAGGGTGGGTGATCAGCGCGTCCTCGATCGCCTGCGGATAGATGTTCACACCGCCTGAGATGATCATGAAACTCTTGCGGTCGGTCAGGTAGAGGTAGCCATCCGCGTCTAGGTGGCCGACGTCGCCCAGGGCGTTCCAGCCCGGATGCTTGGGATGGCGGGCTTCCTGGGTCTTGCCTGGATCATTGTGGTACTCGAACGTCGGCGTATCGCGCTCAAAATAGACAAGCCCGGTCTCTCCGGTGGGCAGCTCCTCGCCGTTCTCGTCGCAGACATGCAGTACGCCCAGTGCCGCGCGACCGACGGAGCCGGGGTGCGCCAGCCAGTCCTCGCTAGTGATGAAGGTCGAGCCGGAAGCCTCGGTGCCGGCGTAGTATTCATAGAGGATCGGTCCCCACCATTCGATCATCTGCCGCTTAACCTCGACCGGGCAGGGGGCGGCGGCGTGAATGGCGACTTGGTGGCTGCTCAGGTCGAAGCGCGCGCGGACGTCCGGCTCCAGCTTCAGCATGCGCACGAACATGGTGGGTACCCACTGGCTGTGGGTTACGCCATAGCGCTGGATCAGCTCCAGGGCCTGCTCGGCGTCAAAGCGCTCCATCATCACGACTGTTCCGCCGTAGGACTGCACGCTGAGGACGTAGGCTAGAGGCGCGGCGTGATAGAGCGGCGCGGGTGAGATATAGACGCTATCGGCGGTAAGGCCGTAGCGGTTGACCGCCTGCCGGGTGGCAAAGCCCTCTGCGGCGGTCATGTCGGGCAGCGGCCGAAGGATGCCTTTTGGCCGGCCCGTCGTGCCGGAGCTGTAGAGCATGGAATCGCCCATCCACTCCTGCTCCAGCGGCTCAGGCGATGCACTCGCCAAGGCGTCTTCGTACGAGGCCCATCCAGGGATCACGCCGCCCACCATCAGGCGGATCGGGCAGCCCGGGATCAGGTTCGCGAGGACCGCGGCGGTTTCCCGCTTCTCGTAGGAGGTTATGATCGCCTTCGCGCCGCAGTCGTCGGCGATATAGGCCGCCTCGTCCGGTGGCAGGTAGCGGTTGATGCTGGTCAGATAGAGTCCCGACCGGAACGCTGCCCAGACGGGATCCATGAAACTGAGATTGTTCTCCATCAGGAGAGCAATGTGGTCGCCGCGTCCCAGACCCTGGCCTTGCAGGAACCGGGCGAGGCGGTTTGATCGCGCGTTCAGCTCGGCGAAGGTTACCGCCTTGCCGGTCTCCGCCGAAATCATCGCGGGCTTGTCGGGGGTCAGGCGGGCATGATCAGCGAGGTACATGGGTCAGTCCGTTTGTTGAGGGGGGTGTTCGATCCGGGAACGTCGAAGTGGATAGGCCGTCCAGCAGTTCACCTCGGCCTGGAAGCGGAGCGTGGCTTCTAGGGCCTCGCCCTTCGGGTCGCGCAGCACCACGGCGACGCCTTCGCAAAGTGCACCTCCCATTTCGGCCAGATCGTCCACCGACCTGGGATGATGCAGCCAAATCTCCATCCGGGTCGAATCGGCGCTGGGTACGAAGATCTGTGGCGGGTCGGCCATGGCAGGTTGCTCGGTCACCAAGTGTCGATGTTGGGCCGCTTTTTATGGGTCCGTATCGGCCGGGGTGGCAGGGACTTCAGGCCCGACATGATCCACTGGCGGGTCTCCGCCGGGTCGATCACCTCATCCAATTCGAAGTGCGAGGCCATGTTGACCGCCTTCCCGCGCTGATACGATTGAGCGACCATCTTGTCGTAAGTCGCTGTGCGCTCCTCAAGGTCTTCGATGGCGGCCAATTCTTTGCGGTAGCCAAGCTTGACCGCACCTTCCAGACCCATGCCCCCGAACTCCCCGGTCGGCCAGGTGACGGTGAAAAGCGGCGCTCGGAAACTGCCGCCCGCCATGGCTTGAGCACCCAAACCATAGCTCTTGCGGATGATCACCGTCATCAGCGGAACATCCAGATTGGCACCCGTCACCATCATTCGTGAGGCATGGCGGACCAGGGCGGTCTTTTCGCTTTCGGGTCCCACCATGATGCCGGGACAATCCACCAGGGTGACGATAGGTATGTCGAAGGCGTCGCACAGCTGCATGAACCGTGCGCCCTTGTCTGCGCCGGGCGTGTCGATGGCGCCGGCCAGGTGCCCCGGGTTGTTGGCGATCACGCCGACCGGACGACCCTCGACGCGGATGAAGGCGGTGATGATGCCGACGCCCCATTGGGGCCGTAGTTCCAGCACCGAGCCGACATCGGCAATGCCCTCGACGATTTTGCGCATGTCGTACCAGCGCAGTCTGTTTTCCGGCACGGCGAAGCGCAACGCCCGTGCATCCGGTGCCACCCAAGTTTGGACCGGCCCCTGAAAGTAAGAGAGGTAGCGCTTAGCGACGTCTACCGCCTCGGCCTCGTCCTTGACGGCGATATCGACCACGCCATTAGGCACCTGCACGTCCATTGGACCCACTTCGTCCGGACTGAAGACGCCCAAGCCGCCGCCCTCGATCATGGCCGGCCCGCCTACGCCGATGTTCGAGCCCTCGGTGGCGATGATCACGTCGCAGCAGCCCAGCAGGACGGCATTGCCCGCGAAGCACCGGCCTGTTGTGATGCCGACCAGCGGCACCAGGCCGGAAAGTTGGGCGAAATAGGTGAAGGCCAAGCAGTCCAGACCGGCGACGCCGGTTCCGTCCGTATCGCCAGGTCGCCCCCCGCCGCCTTCAGCGAACAGCACGGTCGGAAGCCGGTTGCGCTCGGCGATCTCGAACATGCGGTCTTTCTTGTAGTGGTTCAGCTTTCCCTGAGTTCCAGCCAAAACCATGTAGTCATAGGACATCGCCAGGACCCGGGATCGGTCCTCAGGGAACAGGTCGCCGTTCACGTGGCCCAGCCCGCAGACCATGCCGTCGCCTGTGGTGTTGGCCACCAAGTCTTCGATGGAACGCCGCCGACGCTGGGCAGCTAGGACGACAGAGCCGTACTCGGCGAAGGAGCCGGGATCGCAGAGGTCTTCGATATTCTCGCGCGCGGTACGGTGACCTGTTTTCCGCCGTTTTGCGACGGCTTCCGGTCGGTTGTTGTCGAGCCCGGCGGCCTTGCGGGCGAACACTTCCTGCAAGTCCGGGCGGATGGCATCGAGGTCGACGATGCCAAGGTCTCCGGTGTCTTGGGTCGCGACCTCGCGCGGCTCCAAGAACATCAGGGGATGGCCTTCAAAGAGCGTATCGCCCTTGGTAGCGCCCAACTGAATCACGACGCCGCCAGATGGGCTGCGGATCTCGTGCTCCATCTTCATGGCTTCCAGGATCGCCACCACGCGGCCTGCCCACACGGGCTCCCCGGGTTCGACCAGCAGGCTGACGAGGGTGCCCTGCATCGGGGTGATGATCGGCTCGGTACCGGGCGGGCCTTGGACTGCGCCGATATCCAGAGGCGTGGGTGTGGCCGCGATGGTCGAGGCGCCGCCTCGACCCAGGTCAAGCACGGCCAACGGGTCCGCCGCGGCCACTTTCGTCCCGAGGCTGGGCGCTACCGTCGTAGGCTCTGGATTCACGAATTCTGCGACATGCTCATCGATGAAGCTGTTGTGGACAGCGTTCTCCACCACGCGCGCGTCGGCCAAAAGAGCGGCCAGGAAGAATAGGTTGGCGGGCGCGCCCTCGACCTTCATCTCGGTGATCGCGCGCCGGGCCCGCGCAACGGCGTCCGCGTACGAACGGCTCGGCGTGTGAACGATGACCTTGGCTAACAGCGAATCGAACGCAGGATTGGTGGTGTAACCGGCATAGCCATAGGTGTCGGTGCGGACCCCAGGGCCAGTTGGGGGTTCGAACACGCTGAGCCGCCCGCCACCGGGGCGAACCGAGCCGTCCGCGCCGAGCGTCTCCATGTTCACGCGGCATTGGATGGCATAGCCGCGGGGTGCGGGAACCTGATCCTGAGTCAGGCCAAGGGTCTCAAGGGTCGCACCGGTTGCGATCTCGATCTGGGCGCGGACCAGATCGATGCCGAGCACCTCTTCGGTGACGGTGTGTTCCACCTGCAGTCGGGCATTGGCTTCAATGAAACGGAAGTCGTTGCCGTCTTCGGAAACCAGGAACTCAATGGTACCCAGGCTTCGGTAGGCGCAGGCCTGCGCCATCTTAACCGCCGCCTCGGTGACCTTGCGGCGCATGGCATCGGACAGGCTGGGGCTGGGGGCGACCTCGACGACTTTCTGATAGCGACGCTGCAGGCTGCACTCGCGCTCCCA
>JAYTWT010000324.1:0-1726 GCA_043743295.1 Alphaproteobacteria bacterium
CGCGAGAGCCCACCACCGCCATAGGCCTTGGGCCAGGTCGGGACGCCCCAGCCCTTGTCGGCCATCGCGATGCGCCAAGTCTCATGATCACCCTGATGATCTTCCGGCCCGTCAGCCGGGATCGCGCCTCTGAGCGAAACCGGGAAGTTCGCCGCCAGCCAAGCCCGCGCCTCGCTGCGGAATTCTTTGAGATCAAATGCGCCGAAGTCGGCCATATGGTTCGCGCCCTTCCCGCCTGACGCTCAGTTGACGCCGGTCGTGTCCGGCAGTCCCAGGATGCGCTTGGACACAATGTTGCTCTGGATCTCCTGGCTGCCGCCGAAGATGGTTGTGGCCTTGCCGGACAGCCAGCCGCGAACGGCCTCAAGCTCATCGCGTTCGAACGCCTCGCCCGTCCAGCCCAGGCCCTGGTGGCCCATCACCTCGAGCATCAGTTCCGCCCGGGTCTGGCCGATCCAGGTGCCCGAATTCTTCATCACCGATGTGGTGGCCGAAGGGTTTACATTGCCCTTCGCCTCCTCGCCCGCGCGTTGGATCGTCAGGCCATGGGCCCGGGCGTCCATCTGGTGACGCGCGATGCGCATGCGCAAGTCCGGGTCGGCGATCCGGCCGTGGTCGTCGACACCGACATATTTGATCGCCAGATCGGAGATCTTGACCGCCCCGCCGCCCATCATCCGCGCGCCGCCCTGGCCTGAGCGTTCGTGCTGCAACAGGCGCTTGCCCACCGTCCAGCCGCCATGCAGCGGGCCGACCATGTCGTCCTTTTCGGCGCGGGCGTCGGTGAAGAAGGTCTCGCAGAACGGGGAACTGCCAGCGATCAGCTTGATTGGCCGCGTCTCGACGCCGGGCTGATGCATGTCGATCAGCACGAAGCTGATGCCCTCGTGCTTCTTCGAAGTGTCGGTCCGCACGAGGCAGAAACACCAGTCGGCGTACTGCGCGCCGCTGGTCCAGATCTTCGAGCCGTTGATCCGCCAGTGGTCGCCGGCGTCCTCACACTTGGTCTGCAGGCTGGCGAGGTCCGAGCCGGCGCCGGGCTCGGAATAGCCCTGGCACCAACGCAGTTCGCCCCTCACGATCGACGGGATGTGGCGCTGCTTCTGGGCGTCTGTGCCGTATTCCAGCAGCGTCGGGCCGAACATCGACAGGCCCATGCCGATCATCGGATTGTAGGCGCCGATCCGATCCATCTCCTGGCCCAGGATCCGCGCTTCGACCGCCGTGAGACCGCCTGCGCCATACGCCGTCGGCCAGGTCGGACAACCCCAACCCTTGTCCGCCATCCGCTGCTTCCAGATGAGGTGGTCGCCCGTCGGCTTCACGCCGCCCGCTATCATGCGCATGCCGGCGTCAGGATCACCGCGCAGGGCAGCCGGATAGTTGGCCTCCAGCCAGGCGCGGGCTTCGCCCCGAAAGGCGTCAAGATCGGCGCCGCCGAAATCCGCCATGGTCCGTCCTCCCAATACTCTTTCTGCGAACCCTACTTCGGATCCGGCAATCCAAGCACCCTTTTTGACACGACGTTCAGGTTGATCTCGGAGCTGCCTCCCTCGATCGAATTGGCCTTGGAGCGGAGCCATCCGCGCACGGCGGCGACCTCACCCGGCGAGAAGGCTCCGCTGTCCCAGCCGAGGCCCTGGACGCCAAGACTTTCGATCATAAGTTCGTTGCGATCCTGGGCGATTTTGGCGCCGGCGTACTTCATCACCGCCGCCAGATTGGA
>JAYTWT010000325.1:0-9728 GCA_043743295.1 Alphaproteobacteria bacterium
CCTTGGCCAAGGCGCTCAAGACCAGAGCGATGGCGACAGACCCGACCAGAGCCACACTTTCCCGACGCCTGCCGAGACGAACAAGAACACCAGCCGCCGCGATGCCGATCCCCACGACAACAATGGTGCCACCCAGCGCCGTGATGCCGCGAAAGAGCTGAAGCGCCCCGTCACCACCCAAAGGCGTGGCTAGGTCATGGGGTGAGCGAAATGCCAGGATCACACCGCGATCCAGACCGTCCGTCAGCCCTGCAGTCATCGCCCATCCGAGGCCGAAGAAGAGCACCAATACGACCGCCGCCGCCAGGATTGCACCTTTCATTCTCATCGCCAGCAACACTCACGCATGATCCAGCAGACTCCGCCCCGCGTCGCGCACCGAGGTGCACCCGGTGAGAACCATAGCCACGGCCAGTTCCGCGCGCAGGATTTCAAGCATGCGGGTCACCTGCGCTTCACCGCCAGAACCTAAGGCCCAGGCCCAGGGTCGGCCGACGAAACAGGCCCTGGCCCCAAGGGCGAGTGCCTTCAAAACGTCCAGGCCGGATCGCACACCGCCGTCCATATAGAGTTCAAGATCGCCCCCGACGGCATCGGCGATGCGGGGCAAGGCCGCCACCGACGAGATCACCCCGTCCAACTGCCGCCCACCGTGATTGGAAACCACTAGGCCCTGCGCCCCGGCATTAACCGCATCGCGCGCGTCAGCGGCGTCCAGGACGCCCTTGACGACGATGGGACCGTCCCAATGCTCGCGCACCCAGTCCATATCTTTCCAGGTCACCGAGCGATCAAAATTCCGGGCGATCCAGGACAGGAAGTCGGTCACACGACGGCTCTCCGTAACCGCGCCCGTAACCGATCCCAGTGTATGAGGTCGACCGTTCACAAAAACATCCCAGGTCCAGGCGGGGTGGGTCACGCCGTCCGTTAGTTGCGTCATCGCGGCGTGGAGAGCGGTCGCACCGGTGAACCCCGAACGCACATCGCGGTATCGCGATCCGGGCAGCGGTAGGTCGACCGTAAATACCAGGACCGGCGAGCCAACCGCCTTGGCGCGGGCCAGCAGCTCGCGCATGTAGCCGCGATCATTCAGCATATAGAGCTGGAACCAGGGCGGTGTACCCGTGGCGGCCACCTCCTCGACCGAGCAGACGCCGACGGTCGATAGGCAAAACGGCACGCCCGCCGCCGCCGCCGCGCGTGCCGCCTGGGCCTCACCGCGCCGCGCGTACATGCCCGCCATGCCGACCGGTGCCAATCCGACGGGCATCTTCAGGGTCTGACCCAGAGTCTCAACGCTCATATCGAGCTTGGTCATGTCACGCATAACCCGCTGCCGAAGCGCGATAGCCTCTAGATCGGCCACGTTCCGCTTGAGGGTCACCTCGGCATAGGACCCGCCGTCAATGTACTCAAAGAAGATGTTGGGCAGCCTGCGGCGGGCTAGCTCTCGAAAGTCCGACACTGAAGCCGCGCGCCGCATCGCTGATCCCTCGCCTCAGATGTTTGTGGAGCGGTCCCGTCCCGCGCGCAAGGTTCAGGCTCCTGGTGGGCGCGGGGTCATGGTGATCCAGACCTGATGCGCCCGCGCGACCAGCGTGCCTTGCGCTGTAAACAACGCGACGCCGGCCGTGCGCTTGCGGCCCTCGGCCTCCAGAGGCCAAGCAAGCACGATATAGTCCATCTCGCATTGAACCGGGGCGACAACTTCGCCGGTCATGGTGCCCAGCAAAGCGCCCTGCCGACCGGCCTTGGCCATCCAAGCGAACACTCCCGGACAATCCAGCGCCGCCCAGATATATTCCGGTGCGACCTTGCCCTCGGAATCTGCGAACGCGGCGTGTGGGGTCCAGACACAGGCAACAACACCCGGCTCAGCATCGGCAAGTTGACCGGGGAAAACGCGAAGCCCATCCCCCTTCGCCCGCGCATCACCACACGTGAAACAGATAGGATGGACGCGCTCTTGTAGGCCGATGCAGCGGGTAGACGCCTCACGCGCCGCATCCAGCGACGGCGCAGCGGGCGGCTCGGGAAGGGCCTGCCGACCCGGGCCCGCCTGACCGATGATCTCCTCTTGATCGCCCAGCAACACGCTGCCGCCATCCCGGTCACCTAAGCGAAGGTCCACATCCAGCGGGATCGGGGCGCGCAGGATAGCCGTCGCGGGTCCAACGATATTGCGCGCCAGAACGCCGCACACATAGCCGCCGTTGCCGGAATTTGGCGGGCCGCAGAACTGGCGGCGGATCACGATCTTGTTCAATTCAGGCACCTGGGTAGTGATGAGACAGTTCCGTGCGTGGGGCTTTCTCACAGCGCCCACGTCTACAGAAAGCAAATTCCGCCATCGCGCCGTTGGACGTGGCGAGCGGTCGCGCTAAAGGCATGGTTCAGACCGCTGCAGACGGAATCGGCAGCCCCTCTTCGACGGAGACTATGGTGAGTGACCAGATCGAACGCCCCTGGGCCCTGATGCGTCACCACGCCGGCTGGGCCGACGTCTTTCACGTGGATAGCGAGACAGCGGACTCCATCACGGGCTTCTACCCTGACCGCGAAACCGTGGGCCCGCCCGTGAACTACTCTACCCGCGCGGTGCTGGCCCGCTACACTACGTTGGAATCGGCGCGCGCAGCGCGTGAAGGCGCCGTCTCTGAGTGGCGCAAGCATGATGCGGCGGTCCGCGATGCGGAAACTGAACTGCGCGCCGCTGAGAAGCTGCGGGAGGACTCCTGGCTGAATTCTCTGCGCGACGCGGCAGCGCGTGGCTAAAACCGCAGGCCTTTCGAAAGCAGCCACGCGAAGCCTGCGGCCAAGATAATCCCGACCGCCAAACGCCAGACGGGGGTTGCGGCAAAGCCTGGGTCGCTGGGCAAACGCCGCCATCCGGTGATCATCGGGCCAATCAGGTTGGTGCGCTTCCAGACGAGATAAAATAACACGGCCGCCACATGCAGCGCGACCACCGCCTGCAGGGCGTGGAAGCTGAGATCGTGCCACTCGGCGATCCGACGACCCAGATCGAAGCTGACGCGGTCTGACAATGGACCACCTTGATAGGCGTCCACGTCGACGGCAAAGAGCCCTGTGGCCAACTGAACCACCAAGAGACCCAGGATCACCAGGATGCTGAGCGCGCCGACAGGGTTATGGCCAGGCGTGATCGAGCGCGTGCGTGCCGAAAGGGTCTTTAGATAGACGAGCGTCGCGCTCGGCCCGCGCACAAAGCTGGCGAACCGCGCCGCGCCGCGTCCAGCAAAACCCCAGTAGATCCGGAAGACGACCAAGCCGATAACGACGTAGCCGCTCCACTGGTGCCAATCTAGATGATCATCGGCCGCCCACCAGGAGAACCCCAGCAAGGCGACCAATAGCCAATGGATCAGCCGGACCGGCCGATCCCACAGTTTGACGTTCACGCCGGAGGGCGTGTCCTGCATCGCTAGGACTTCTTTTCCACGCGGTATTTGTCGTGACAGCCCTTGCAGGAACCACCGGTGGCACGGATCTGGCCCTTCACGCCGCTAATGTCGCCCGCCATCGCCAGCTGGTTCAACTTGGACACCTGCACCTGCATTGCCGAGGCGGCTGCGGAGAAGCCCGCCGCATCAGTCCAGATGTTGGCCTTGGCTTCGCTCTTCGGACGCGCCTCGACGCCACTGCCACGCGGGAACCAGGTGGGTACACCGTTAGAAAGCGTCGCCATGGTCTTCGCCGCCTTGGCGATCGCCGACTTGTCGGGATCGGCCTTCTTGGTTTCGTCGATGATGAACTTGAACGCTTCGCCCAACTTCTCGAAGTTCTCGTGGCGCACATAGGCCGCGTGGGTCGCCGCGCTCATCTTGCCCTTGGGCATCGGATCGTTGTGGGCGATCGCGCCGCCGGCCGCCACCGCCGCCCCGATACCCACGGCGACGGCCAAGGCCATGGTTCTGTTCTTCATCATCGCGCCGTCCGCCTTTGTTGCGTTCTTTATTGGGTTAGAGATTGAGGGCGTCAGTGGGGCGGCGTCAACGGGTTCGATGCCCTGTTCAATGGCTGACGCCCCGACCGCCGACCGCACTCCACGCCGTCGCCAACAAAATGCGCAGGTGGAACGAGAACGAGGCGCGCTGAAGGTAGGCCTGATCCAGCCGGACCTTATCGGGGATGGGCAGGGAGTCTCTGCCATTGATCTGAGCCCAGCCAGTGAGGCCGGGACGGAGGCGATCAACTCCAGCCGCCTTGCGCAGCGCGATTAGGTCATCCTGGTTGAACAGCGCCGGGCGCGGCCCCACCAAGCTCATGTCGCCAATCAGAATGCTCCAGAGCTGGGGCAGTTCATCCAGGCTGCTGCGCCGCAGGAACCCGCCTACAGGGGTCAGCCAGCGGCTCGGGTCGGACAAGAGGTGGGTCGCCACATCCGGCGTGTCGGTGCGCATGGAGCGGAACTTGGGCATAGCGAACAGCCGGCCCTCGCGACCCACCCGACGCGACCAGTGGATCGCTGGGCCCGGGCTGGTCAAGCGGACCAGCAGTGCGAGGCCGGCCAGGATCGGCGAGGCCAGCACCAATCCGCTCAAGGCGACGAGAATGTCGAAAGCCCGCTTCTGCACGTGATCGGGTTAGCCCATCTTGGTCTAGGCCGCTACGTGATAGACCCGCGAGGAGCCGGCCTGCCCCAGCGTATCGGCCACCCAGGCGCAGATTTCGGCAAGAGGGGCCTGCAGGTCCGGCGCACCGACCGCGACCAGTGCGCAGCCGTTCATCTTCATAGGATCGGTCAGGGGCCGCATGCGGCACTCAGCCACCTGTAGGGGCGCGTCCACGCCATCCTCCAAGTCTCGCAGAAAGCCGTCGAAAGTCTCCAGGTCCTTCAGCGGCAGCCAGATCAGCGCCTGGGCTTTCGGGTTTCGACGGCGCAGCGCGGCCAAAGTTTGGACGATCTGCTCGTAATCGTCAGGCCTCTCGAATGGTGGATCGATGAGTACCAGGACCCGCCCGCGTGGCGGACAGTGGGTGATAGCGGCGGCATAGCCGTCGGCGGCGAAGGTCCGAACATTGGACCGACCCCGCATCGCCACCCGCAGAGCCTCATGCTCGTCAGGTTGCTGCTCGCAGGCGATGTAGGTGTCTTGGGAACGCAGGGTTTCGATGATCAGCCACGGCGAGCCTGGATAGCGGCGGATCGGTCCACCCTCGTTAAGATGTGCCACCGCGGCCGTCAGGGCCTTCAGGGTCCGCGGCGGATCACCGACCGCCATCAGTTGCAAAACGCCGGCCTCCGCCTCGCCAGAGCGCCGCGCGTCTTCCCCCGCCAGATTATAGAGGCCACGCCCAGCGTGGGTGTCGATCACCGTTAGGGGGCTGCCGACCGCCGTCAGGTCGCGCACAAGCCTGAGCAACCCGGTGTGCTTGACCAGATCGGCGAAATTTCCGGCGTGGAAGGCGTGGCGATAGTTCAAAGGCCTCTCCAGGCGATCATACCCGTTTCGCAGAATCGGCGCTGGGCGAGACCCGACACGTCGTGGCAGATGGCAGCATGGACATACAGGCCTACTTCGACCGGATCGGTTTTTCAGGTGTGGCGCGCCCGGACCTGGCGACGCTGCACGCTCTGCATCGCGGCCATTCGCTGTCGATTTCATATGAAAACATGGACGTCCAGCTTGGCCGACCCGTGACCACGGATCCTATGGCCGCCTTCGACAAGATCGTCCACGGACGGCGCGGTGGCTGGTGCTACGAGATGAACGGCGCTTTGGGCGCGGTCCTGCAGGAGATCGGCTTTTCGGTGACGCGGCTGGCCGGCGCCGTGGCCCGGTCGGTGCGCGGCGAGGGCGCGGTCGGCAACCATCTGGTGCTGTTGATCGACCTACCTGAGGGTCAGTGGATCGCCGACGTCGGCTTCGGTGACGGGCCGCGCGATCCCTATCCGTTGCGGGCGGGTCCCGTGATTTCAGATGGATACACCTATTCCCTTGAGCAGTTGGATGCCGACTGGTGGCGGCTGAACAACCAGCCGGGCGGCGGTGCGCCCAACTTCGACTTCACGCTGGAACCCGCTGATCCAGCCTTACTGGCCGCCAAGTGTCATGAGTTACAGACCTCTCCCGGTTCGGTCTTCGTCCAGACGGCGATTGCCCAGCGGCACATGGGCAACGAGATCCGACTGCTCCGGGGGCTGGCGCTACGCCGCCGCAGAGGCATGGCGGCCGAGGACACACTGATCGGCTCAGCCGATGAGTTCGTCGCGGTTCTCAAGCGCGAGTTCGAGCTGGACCTGCCCGAAGCCGCCGCCGTCTGGCCCAACATCGTCGCACGCCATGCGGAGCTATTTCCAAATGCCGAGTCCTGATGAGCACATCGCCACACTCGAAACTCTGCACGCCACGCTCACCAAATCAGGACAGCCAATGGACGATCAGCGCACTCTGGTCAGGTAAGTCTACGACCCAATCGCCATCTCTACCGTCCATGGAGATCCTGTGTCCCTGATCGACGACCTCACAATCGGGATTGTTCTCATCCTGGCTCTTGCGAGACCTTTCGCACGCGGCCCCGTCGGTAAGGTCTGGTGGTTGGGCTTGGCAGTGGCCGCGACGCTGATGCTGGCCCAGCTCTCCTTGGAGGGATTCTACTGGCAATTTCTCTCAAGCTACCTGCTGCTCGCTATCATTACTGTGTTCGCGAGCTCGCGACGCGCATTGCCAGGACCGTTCGTGCGGTTTGCAAGCCGCTGTGGACTTGGTCTGTTGATCCTCGCCACAGCCGCGCCGTGGGTCTTGTTGCCCGTCCCCGTCCTGACCTCGCCTCAAGGACCCTATGCCGTCGGCAGCGAGATATTTCGTTGGGTCGATCCCAATCGACCCGAAACGGCGACGCCCGACCCCGACGACCGACGAAACGTCATCGTCCAGGCTTGGTATCCCGCATTGGCCACCGCCCAGGGTCCGCGCGCACCCTACATCGACGGCCTGAGCCAGTTGCCAAGTCAGGTCTCGGTGTTCCCGAGCTTCGTTATGTCGGCTTACGGCAAGATCGACACCCACGGCATCCTGGACGCGCCGCTTTCCGACGCACACCGGCTCTGGCCCACGGTGGTATTTTCACCCGGGCTTGGCGCGCCGAGAGCGTTCTATACCAGCCTCGTCACCGGGCTCGCCAGTCGCGGTTACGTCGTTCTGGCGCTCGACCACCCCTACGATGCGGCCGTCACCCAGTTAGCAAATGGCCAAGTGGTCTCAACGCGTGAAGAACCGGCGGCTAGCGGCGCTGAGCGGTCCGCAATGATGGCCGAGCGACAGACATTGCGGGCGAATGACGTCTCGTTTGTCTTGGATCAGGTCGGGCGGCCCGGATTGTTGGGCCCCCACCTTTCCGGCCATCTCGACATGGACCACATTGCTGCGGTGGGTCATTCGTTCGGCGGTGCAACCGCAGCGCTGGCGATGGCCCGTGACCAGCGGATCAAGGCCGCAGCGAACATCGACGGCACGCTTTACGGCGATTTGCCGATGCAGAGACTGAAGAGACCCCTTCTCTTGCTGGAGAGCGACCACGTCGAAACTGGGCATTCCCAGGCTTTTCTGACCGGCAATCAGACGCTACTGGATCGCCTCCAAGGTGGAGGGTTTCGCTATCAAATCTCCAGAGCCAACCACTTTAGCTTCACCGATGCCCCCTTGTTCTTCTCGGTTCCCGGACGGTTCGCACTGACGTGGGTCGTTGGCGGCGCACGCGGCGCATCGCACACCCATCGCATCACAGCGGACATCCTCTCGACATTCCTACAAGGCCCACTCGGCGGGGAGCAAGGCGATCTAGCAGTGACGGCGAGCCGCTATCCCGATGTTGTTGGCGGTCGCGTCAGCGGCGGATCGTGACCCCGAAGCGGATCGTCCGAGGGGCTGCAAAGCTCTCCACGCCATCTGCCGTCTCGCCGACCTCCAGCTTTTCGCCGAACAGGTTGTCGGCGGCCAGATAGACCTCCAATCCGTCCTTCAGCTTCCAACCCGCACGGGCGTCTACCTGCCAACCCGGGCTCAGGCGGCGGGTGTTGAGGTCGTCCTCAAACCGGGCGCTCTCGTAGCGCAGGTCCGTTGAGAGGCGCAGCGGCACGATGGGTGCTGCGACCAGTCCTCCGGTCAGGGTCCATTTCGGAGTCTGGGCGGGGCGCTTGCCGGTCAGTTGCGGAACTTGCGTGCCTCCACGCACCTCGGCATCGGTATAGGCTCCCGCAACGCGCCAAGAGAGCGTATCGGACGCTTTGCCTGACGCTTCGCCTTCGAGGCCCCAGGCCTTGATCTCCCCCACATTCTGGCGCTGGCGCAGTGCGCCACCGGCCGGGATGAAGCCCGCGATGGGAAATGTGCCCGGCCCCACGCCGATGGTCACATTGGTGATCGGATCGGACAGGCGGTTGACGAAGACGTCCGCGCTCCAGTGGACAGAGCCTTCACCGCCGAAGCCGACCTCTACCCCTTGCAAGGTTTCCGGCTTCAGGTTGGGATTGGACTCCGTGATGTCATTGCCAACGCGGAAGGGGCGATGGAGCTCGTTGAGGGTGGGCGGGCGAAACCCCGCGTAGGCAGCGGCGCGCAGATAAACTGCCTC
The DNA here is from genome assembly GCA_043743295.1 of Alphaproteobacteria bacterium. Taxonomy (GTDB): domain Bacteria; phylum Pseudomonadota; class Alphaproteobacteria; order Caulobacterales; family Caulobacteraceae; genus Phenylobacterium. Next base: position 8,602 of record JAYTWT010000325.1, read on the forward strand.
CGAAACGTCATAGCGAACCCCTAAGCGTCCCGTCGGCGTGGTGTCCGATCGGTCGGCGTACACCTGATTAAGAGTCACCGCCCCGCTTGCTCGGTCCGTCTCGACCCGCAGCGCATTGTAGGCGCGCGATTGGTCCAGTCGGACGCCGCCGGTGACGATCCAGGGCCCCTGATCATAGGCTGCCTCGGCATAAGCCCCGTAGACCAGAGTCTTACCACCGGCCGTTCGATCCCGCGTGAAGGCACCGGTCAGGAACCGGAACCGCTCGCGCGTTTCGCCGTCCGTGGCGCGCAGATCCGCGCCGACTTCCCAGGCCAGGCTGCCCTGCCGGCCCTGCCACGCAGCATTCAGTCCATAGCCGGTAGCGGGGGTCGCATACTGGTCGTTGGCGGGCGTAGTGGTCGCGCGGTTGGCGGCGACGGCGACAGACGAGTTGCGCAGGTTGCTGTCCCGCACCCAACCTTGCAACCGCCAGCCGCCAACGCCCTCCCCTGCCGGTTGGGCCAGGGTAAGGGTTGCCGAGGTCCCACTGGCGACCGAGCGCGCGCCGACCAGACCTGCACCCTGCTGAGCCCGATAGCCCGACACCCGTACGGCAGCCTGGACACCACCGAAAGTGTGCTGGGCCCTAACCGCAATCGTTTCATCCTTCAGGTCGACGGTGCGGTCCGCCGCCCCGCGACGCGGTCCGCGCACGGCCACATAGCCGTCGGTCTTGGAGGCGGCTGCGGTCACCAACAGGCCAGCTGCGCCGCCCGAGATCGCCGCGCGATAGCTCTCGCGCGAGCCGACCGACGCATCCAACGCGCCAAGCCCGGCCCGCGCATCCCGCTCTTGCAGGGCCACCACGCCAGTCAGAGCGCCCGCACCATAGGGGCCGGAGCCCGCGCCGCGCACGATGTTCGCCCCGTCCAAGCCCTCGGGCGGCAAGGCGCTCCAGATCACCCATCCACCGAACGGGTCGTTCTGTGGCGCGCCGTCTAAGGTCACAAGTGCTCGCCCTGCGCCCGACGGCGCAATGGCCCGCAACGAAAGGCCTTGCGTCGTGGGATTGGCCGCGCCTGATCCCGTGCGGCGGAAGAGTGACACGCCAGGCACGCTCTTCAGCGCCTCGTCCAGGCGGGTCT
>JAYTWT010000326.1:0-4608 GCA_043743295.1 Alphaproteobacteria bacterium
GCATCGCGACTGGCGCGAACGGCCGCCTTGACGACCCGTCGGCTGGGCTCCGTCGCGGCCTGCTGCACCATCTCGGAGGTTCTGGCCCGCGCCCCGGCGATCAGCTCGGGAATCAGGCTGGCTTCGGGAAGATTACGCCAGTACCGGCGGGGCATCTCCGACTGCATAGCGCCGACTTTAAGCCGCGCTGGATTGAAGATCGCCGCATAGTAGGTCCGCCAATAGTCCTCCAGTACGTCCTCGCTGGGTGCGGCTGAGGCATTGGCCCCCGGCGTGAAGGACAAGTCCGCCAGATCCCAATGCGCACACGCATCCGGCGTCAGGATCGACCAGCGCATGTTGGTAAACCGGCGCACGAAGAACGGGCTCACCGCCTCAGTCACCCGGTGCGCCGGTTCAAACCACGCGACATAGGCTTCGCTCAGCCCATCGCGGACCTCACGAAACCGCACGAACGCCTTCATCTTGTGCGCGGCGCGGCTGACGTTGCGACTCAGATCATAAGCCCGCGCCACATCGGGATCGGACGCGATCCCCATCAACGCCGGTTCGGACTGCAGCCGCCAAAGTATCCGGTACAACAGCGCAAAGCGATCAGCCGCGCGGTGAAGGATGGCCTTGGCCGCCATCTCGACAAAGGCTTTTGGCGCAGAGAAAGGCCGCTGCCCGGCGGCGGCTGGTGGGGCGGCAAGGGGTTGCTGCGCAAACAGTTCAGCGGCGCCGTCAATCGTCCACAGCACCTCCGGCGGCGGGATTTTCCGCGCCCGCAGATCGCGTGCCGCGTTCCGCCACCCGACAAAGTCGGTCTCATGAGCCAGCCCAATAACCTGCATCAGAACAGGTCCATCTGCCTTGGCGCCGGCGCAAAACGCTCGCGTAGCCCGGCGCTGTCCGTCAGTGCCCCGGGCGTCCAGTCGGCGGTGACAATGAACGGTCTTAGCTTGTCCAGTCCGCGCGTGAGTTTCCGAACGTCTTCCAGAACGATCCGTTTCAGACGCCGGATTCGGATCAGCTTGTCCGCCGACTTCACGCCCAGGCCCGGTACCCGCAACAACCGTTCGCGCTCAGCGGTGTTCAGGTCGACCGGAAAATCCCCGCGATTTCGCAGAGCCCACCCCAGCTTGGGGTCTACGGCCAGATCCAGGTCCTCCGTCTCCCCCACGATCTCGGCGCGGGCGAACCCGTAGAAGCGCATCAGCCAATCGGCCTGATAGAGCCGATGCTCGCGGATCAGCGGGGGTCGCGCCAGCGGCAGGCGCGCGGTTGCATCCGGGATCGGCGAAAAGGCCGAGTAGTAGACCCGTCTCAGATGGTAGGCACCGTAGAGCCCCTCGCTGCGCTTCAGAATCTCCCCGTCCGTGGCCGCGTCTGCCCCGACGATCAGCTGCGTGGACTGGCCGGCGGGCGCGAACTTTGGCGGTTTGGCCTTGCTGCGCCGATCCTTCGCAGCCTCGGCTGAGCGCCGCACACCCGCCATCGCCTTGCGGATGCCGTCAGCATCCTTTTCGGGCGCCAGCTGTTCCAAGCTGGCGTCACGCGGGAGTTCGACATTGATCGAAACCCGGTCGGCATAGAGGCCTGCCTGCGCCACCAACGCTGGCGAGGCCTCCGGGATCAACTTTAGATGGATGTACCCGCGGAAGTCATGGTCCGCCCGCAGGCTCTTGGCCACCCGCACCATCGCCTCCATGGTGTAGTCGGCGGACTGAATAATCCCCGACGAGAGAAACAGGCCCTCGATGTAGTTTCGCTTGTAAAATCCGAGCGTGAGATCCACCACCTCCTGGACCGAAAACCGCGCCCGCGTGGTGTTGGACGAGACCCGGTTCACGCAGTAGGCGCAATCGTAAATGCAATAGTTGGTCAGCAGGATCTTCAGCAGGCTGATGCACCGGCCATCGGGTGCATAGGCGTGACAGATACCCATGCCCTCCGTCGAACCGACGCCCTTACCGCCCACCGAATTGCGGCGACCGGCCCCGGATGAGGCGCATGATGCATCGTACTTGGCCGCATCGGACAGAATGGAAAGTTTGCGCTTGAGATCGAGAGTGGCCATACCTGACCATATCGTTCTGTATTTGTTCGTTCAACCCGAAGTCGCCGGTTTCCCAGAAAATTGCAGCCGCGCTGTCGGGTATGACGACGCCAAGCAACGCCACTAGATCGCCACACACTTGCGGCTATTCTCTGCGCCGAAACTTGAGTTTGCTGTGGAGCCAACATGAGCCTGATCATCGGACGACGTGAACTGATCCTGGGCGGCGCAGGCTTGGCGATGGCGCCGGGCCTGGCCTTGGCCGCGCCGGGCAAACTGGCCTTCCAGGTCTTCCGCAATGGATCAAAGGTCGGCGAGCACCAGATCATCTTCGCTGGCGATGACGACAACCGCACCCTGACCACCGAGGTCGCGATGACCGTGAAGGTCGGCCCGGTGCCGGTCTACAAATACAAGCACTCGGCGATCGAGCGCTGGGTCGGCGGCAAATGGTCCAGCGTCGAGACCACCACCAACGGCAACGGCAAGGTCTACAAGGCCTCCGGCAAGGCGATGGGTGCCTACGTCCAGATCGTCGGCCCCCAGGGCACCACCCGCGGGCCCGCTGACGCCGTCCCGTTCACCCACTGGAACCAGGCCAATTTCGGCAGGCCCCTGTTCAATCAGCAGGAAGGCAAGATGCTGAAAGTCACCACCACCAAGATCGGCCCCGGCCACTGGGCGGTACGCGGCGAAACTGAGATCGACGATTTCTACGACGCCGCCGGCAATTGGGTCGCGCTGAAGGGCAAGCTCGAGGACGGCTCACGGATGGAATACAAGCGGATCTAGGGAAGGCGCGGCTATCCGACCCTGTTCGCTCCACGGCTCTATGCTGCGGTAGCCGCGGAAACTTCGGCGGCGATCCTAGCGCCAGCGTTCCGTTCCGCTACGGCTAACTCATAGGCTGTCTGGAGATTCAACCAGAACCGCGCACTGTTACCGAAGTAGCGCGCCAAACGCAGCGCCGTTTCCGGCGACACGCCGCGCTTGGCGTTCAGGATATCGGTAATGCGTCCGGATGGAACTTTGAGCTCCAGCGCCAGGCGGTTGGCCGACAAGCCACGCGCCGTCAGCTCACGCTTCAGAATGCGACCTGGGTGAACGGGCAACATCATTTCTCCTCCCTAGTGGTAATCCACAATCTCAACGTCCCAGGCATCGCCGTCGGCAAAGCGGAAGCACAGCCTCCAAGGCCCGTTGATCGTCATGGCCCATTGGCTGCGACGCGGCCCCTTCAGTTTATGCAGGTTCATTCCAGCTTTTGAGGACATTGATGCTGTGGACGTTGCCCATGCTCGGCATCTGAGTAGAGCACACTGTCACCGATATTGTCCGCGTCCACGTAGTACGAACGGACCATGCGCCCTGACTCTCCAGGGCATAGGAGGTGCTGAAAGGGGCACAGAGTGCGTCCCTGATTTGGTTCCTGAGGTTCGAGTATGCGTATTTTCACTGCAGCCGCCGCTGCGTTCGCGGTTTTCGTTTCGTTGTCGGCGCTACCGGCAAATTCCGCCATCATCCTTGATCGGAGCCCGACAGACGTCAACGACGCCGGCATTGAGCTGGTCAACCAAGCAGAGCCGAAGATGTTTGTTGGCGTAAGCGGCCCCTTCTTTGAAGAGCAGCAAAATATTCTAGCGCGCATCACTCTGACGTCGGCCATGACGGTGAATGGTTTCGACACCTTCTCCCGGCTTTACGGAAAGCCGGCCTTCCCGGCGAATCTCGCCCGGCCGATCGGCACCGCCGTCACCCTTAAGATCCGCGCTGATGTCGACGGCCGTCCCGCCGACACCAACCTGTTCCGGCTTTCGAGCACGATCACCGAAACCAGCGCAGTATTTCCGTCCGTGGTTTCGTCGCAGCACATGCGGTTGCACGCCAATTTCGCGGACACGACATTGGCCGCCGGCACCTATTGGATCGGGATGAGCGGGACCAATACCAATCTCAGTTGGTTGTACTCCTACACCACGAACCGCCCCGACGAGACTTACAACCTGTTCGGCGAACGGGTAAATTACAGCATCGGCACGACCGGTTCCTCGAATTTCCGCGTGCATGGCTTCGCGGCCGCTGACACCCCACCCCCGATTGGCAGCGCCGTTCCCGAACCCGCAAGTTGGGCGGTACTCATCACCGGCTTTGGTATCCTCGGCGGTATGGCCCGCCGGCGGCGGAGCCTAGCGGCAAGCCTTTGACGGGCACCCCGACTTCGCGAGGATGACTGTGTTGGGGACGTCCCATCCTCCCGGATCGGTTCACATCTTTTCGTAATTCATATTACAGTGACGGGATATCAATTGCGTAATTAAAGCTGCGCTCCCGTCGCTCATACCATTCGTGTAAGCGACATCAGATCTGCTGCGCGATGCGAGTTCGTGCAATTGATATCACGTCACCGTAAATTCATCCGCCCCCCTCTGGGGGTGGCTTGCGAAGCAAGGGGGGCTCGATGCGCGAAGCGCATCGAGGGGACCGGTTACCTCTGGCAAGGCCGGTTCGCCTCGTTTCCGATGGATGAGGACTATCTGCTGACCTGCGCGCGCCATGTCGGCCTCAACCCG
>JAYTWT010000327.1:0-3667 GCA_043743295.1 Alphaproteobacteria bacterium
AGGCGCCCGACAAGCTGAAGGCCAAGCCGCCGCTAAGGCGCTCAAGGAAAGACCAGACGGTTTTCGAAATATGAGAGATTTCAAAGGTATGAAGCGCCAGCGTGGGCGCAACCGCAATGGCGGAACCAACAACAGCAGCAGCAGTAAGCCGCAGCCGCACAACGCCAATCGCGCGTTCGATTCCAACGGTCCCGAAGGGGTCAAGGTGCGGGGAAATCCGCAGCATGTGTTCGAGAAATATCAGCAACTTGCGCGCGACGCGAATGCCGCCGGCGACCGGGTTCTGGGCGAAAACTACCTGCAGCACGCTGAGCACTATTTCCGCTTGTTGCGCGCCCTACAGCCCAATCGCCCGGCCAGCGAGATCATCGGGCGCGACCAGTTCGCCTCTGGTTATGACATCGATTTCGAGGATGAGACCGGCCAGGCTCAGGCCATCGCTGCCGATGAAGCCGCGGCGGCCGCAGAAGCGGCCGGTGGTGTTGTTGAAGTTCGGGAAGACGGCCAAAGCCGCGATCAAAACCGCGGCGAGTGGCAGCCCCGCGAGGATCGGCCCCGTGACGAACGCACCCGTGACGAACGGCCGCGCGACGAGCGTCCCCGTGAGGATCGTCCCCGCAATGACAGTAATGGCGGCGGACGTGATCGGTTCCGTGATCGCGACGGTCGAGACAACAACCGCAACCGGCCCCGTGACGAGCGACCCCGGGATGAACGACCGCGCGATGATCGTCCCCGTGACGAGCGATCCCGGGACGAGCGACCACGGGACGAGCGTCCCCGCGAAGACCGGCCCCGGTCGGACAGTGACGAACCGCGTCGTGAGCGCCAGGATCGCGAGCCGGTTGCGGCGGTCGAACCTGTGCCGAGCGGCCCGATGTTGCGCGATGCCGAGGGCGGTGCCAGCCACGCCCCCGCTTTTCTTCAAGCCCGTCCGCCGGTCCCCAGCGTCGAAACCGGGGAAGAAAAACCCGCCCGCCCCAAGCGCCGCCGCGCCCCGCGCAGCTTCGAAGGCGATGCCGCGGTTCCGGTCGAGGGTGGCGACGAGGGCTGAGGCCTAGGTCGCGGCGCTAAAACCGATACCCGACGCCCATCCGGAACGTGCGGCCGGGTAGCGGCGCGACGTCCTTAAGGAACGAGGCGTGCTCCCGGGCTTCCTGATTGGTCAGATTGTGCCCGTCCAGGAAGACCTTGAGGTCTGGCTTGGCCTTGATCGGGCGCACCACGATTGAGGCGTTGACCAGCGTGTAGCCATCGGTCGGCAGCTCAAAGCTGGCCAGCCGATCCTGGCCGCCGACCCTGCGAACCTCCAGGGATCCCGTCCACCAACCGGCATCATAGATGCCGCGACCAGCCAGGGACCACGGCGGGATTCGCGCCGCGGCGCCCAAACCTGTCTTGCCGTGCACATAGTCGCCGGAGGCTTCCAGCTTCAAACTGCGACCCGCGTCCTCCCAGACCTTGTAGGACGCCTCAGCCTCGGATCCATAAAAGGTCGCACCGCTCTGCACGAAGGCGAAAACCGGAAAGCCAGAGGCGGTGTCCGTCCGGCCGATTGGGATCAGGTCAATGAAATTATCGTACCGGGCGTAGAAGCCGTGCAGGTCGAGACTGACCGGGCCCGTGTTGTAATGCACCGAGGCGTCAGCCGAGTAGGAGACCTCTTTGCCCAACTGGGCGTCGCCGATCTCGAACGATCCCGTGGCCGGATGCGCACCGAACGAGGAGAGTTCTTCCTCCGTCAGGCCGCGACTGGTGCGCGAAAGCGACAGCCCGAAAAACCAACCCTCCGCCGGACGCAGGAACGCCCCGACCGACGCCGATAGGTTGGTAAAGTCGCGGTCGGCGCGGACGTTCTTGACTGAGTGGGTATCTAGACGCAGGCCGCCCTCAAAGCCCCAGCTATCGCGATCCAGCCGTTGCAGTGTGAAAACGCCGATCTCGTTGATCTTGCTGCGCGGGATCAAAGCTTCATCACCAATGGCGTCGAAATCGCGATGCAGGCCCTGTAGACCGACCGCGCCTTGCCATCCGTCCTGGTCGCGCTGCACCAACTCGATCCGCCCCTCCGCGCCCTTCGAGAGGAAGGTCGTTCCGGGAACGGGGCCCTCGAACTCTGTATGCTTGTAGTCGGCGTAACCGCCGGAGACCTTCAGGTTATCAAACGGGCCACTTTCGAAGTCGAGACCGCCGCGTACATCGAACCGGGTCTGCTTCAGCTCGATATGGACGGTATCCTCCGCCGCGCTGCCATAGCTAGACTGGGTATGCTTGACCGACACCCCGCCCCAGCCTTGCTCGCCGACGTAGGACGCTCCGCCGCCAAAGGCGTCGAGATCGGAATAGGTATTGGCAACCTTGGTGTTCGCACGGGACGGCACAGGTAGGCCCTGTTGGGCCGCCAGCCGCCGTGAGATCGGTGCCACGGGAACTTCATAATCGCCGCTGCGCCGATGCGTTCCATCGAAGGTCAAGGTCAAGCCCTGCCCGGCTCCGGCCACGACCGCGCCGGAGAACAGCAGGCCATTGTCCCCGGTAGAATAAGAACCTAGTGCGCGCCCGTGAATGCCGTCGCGATAGTCGGAGGGGATGCGGCTATCGATCACATTGACCACGCCGCCGATCGCCGAGCCACCATAGGCCAGCGCGGAAGGTCCGCGCAGCACTTCGATCCGTTCGGCTTCTTGCGGATCGCTGGCGACCTGGTGATCGGGCGACAGACCTGAGGCATCAATCAGTCCGATACCGTTGGTCAGCACCAGCACTCGGGGTCCGGCCAGTCCGCGGATCACCGGCCGACTGGCACCGGGTCCAAAGAATGACGAGCGCACGCCCGGCACATTGGCCAATACGTCACCCAAGCCCGCCCCCGGGGCTTGATCCAACGCATCACGCTTGATCACATCGACGCTGGTCGTCGTGGAATCCAGGGAGACCACATAGGGCGCGCCGGTGACCACGACCTCTTCCAGATCCTTCACCACCGCCGCCTGGGCACCCAAGGTGAGCAGGGCCGTCGCGGCGACGGTGGCGTAAAGGGCGGCGCGATACATATTCCGGATCCCAGCTTGTAAACAATCTAGCTGTGTTATGAAATAACATAACGACTCGTCAAGCACGTTGCTGTCTGGCGACAAAGAGCGCTAGGTTTGGGGATATGAACGGCGACTGCGATCATCATGGAGATCACGCCCACCACGGTCTGAGCGGGGCTGACCTCGGCCAAGCGCTGTTGGCTGCGGAGACCCGGTGCACGCGTACCCAGGAGCGGCTGACCCCGCCGAGACGGCGCGTTTTGGAACTACTTTTGGCCGCCGACGCTCCGCGCAAGGCCTACGATCTGATCGCCGCGTTTGGGACTGCCGGCGCGCCGGCCAAGCCGCCAACGGTCTATCGCGCATTGGACTTTCTGGAGCGGCTGGGGTTCGCCCATCGCATCGAGAGCCTCAATGCCTATGTGCCCTGCCGGATCGACGGGGCCCACGCGGCGGCGTTCCTGATTTGCGACTGCTGCGGTGAAGCGGCCGAGTTCGAGCCCGACTTCGGACCCCAACTCGCCGCCGCTGCGGCTGCCGGCTACCACGTGCGCGCCGTTACCCTGGAAGCGCGCGGCCTCTGCGCAGGATGCCGGGCCTAGGGCCCAGTTCACGCGCTGCGTACGCCGCAG
>JAYTWT010000328.1:0-3526 GCA_043743295.1 Alphaproteobacteria bacterium
GGACGCTGGCCAGCCGGGGGATATCCTGGGGACTTGCGACCCAAAGGACGTCGGGATGGCGCCGAAATGTGCCGGTCGCCGAACAGGGCGCATCCAGCAGCACCGTGTCGAACGTGCGGCCCAGCGACCAATCCGCCGCATCGCCGACCACCACTTCGGCGCTGAGGCCGACGCGCACGAGATTTTCGCTCACCCGCTTGGTGCGACCGGCAGACTTGTCCAGGGCGGTAACCTGGGCACCCGCCGCCGCCATTTGCAGGGTCTTGCCGCCCGGTGCAGCGCAGAGGTCCAGCGCGGTTTGACCCGGCTGCAGCTGCAAAAGCCGAGCCGGGATCGCCGCCGAAGCGTCCTGAACCCACCAGCGGCCGTCGGCAAACCCGGGCCAGCCCGCGACCTCGCCCTTGAGCCCTACCCGCAAGCTCCCGCCCTCGAGTACCTCTGCTTCCAGGGCGTCAGCCAGTTCTACGTCGGCGGGTGTGTGCAGCGTCAGGTCGGTCGCTGGCTCCGCACCGATCATCGCGGCCATGGCCTCGGCCGCCTCGGTGCCATAGGCGATCTGCCACCGCGCCTGCAGCCAGTCGGGCGGCGATGGGGCCTCCAGTTCTGGTGGCTCGCGGATCAACCCACGCAGTACGGCATTCACCAGACCCTTGAACACCTGACCACCGCTCTGGGCCGCTGCGAGATCGACGGTGGCACCGACGGCAGCATGCGCCGGGATCTTCAGCACCAACAGCTGGACGGCACCCAGGCGCAGGACGTGGACGATCGGGTCGGGCGGCGTCTTCTTGAGGCGCGACTGCAGGACGGTATCGATGGGCCTTAGCCAGCGCAGCGTCGCCATCACCAGGGCGCGGGCGAAGGCACGGTCGCGCGGGGCCAAGCTGGTCATGCCGGGCAGGCTGAGGCCTTCTTCCAGCCCCGCCCGTCGCGACAGAGCGGTGGTCAGCAGCTGTAGCGCGGCGGCCCGTGCGGGCAGGCCGCGAACGTCGTCGGTATGTTCGGTATCAGTCACGGCGCGCGGCGTGCCCGCTTGGAAGCCTGGACGCAAGGGTTTAGATCACAAGGCATGGATCACAACCCGCTCAACGCCGCCCCCGAAAAGGCCCTGACGCCCGCCGCCCGCCGCGCCTTGGAAGAGGCCGAAGCCCGGCGGCTGGTCGCTAAAGAGGCGGAACAGGCACCCGAACAAGGCGGCCCACGCGGCCCAGAGCCCACTCGCTTTGGCGACTGGGAGCGTAAGGGCATCGCGGTGGACTTCTAAGCGCTTCAATGCGCCTCAGGGTCTCGTGCGAAAACCAGATTCCGAGCGGGGGACTGCAGGCGACCGATGGGCCGAAGACTTTCGCCATCACGTCGATAGACCAACACATAGTGGCTCGCGATCTCGCGGCTGACGGCGTCGTACTCAAGCCGTAGACGTGGTGCGGGCGCAGGCGCGCCGAAGCGAAGCGTCACCTCCAGGCTGACATGATCGTCCGCACCGACGGCAATGCGCGTGATGGACATGGGCCAAGGCGCGCCGTCCGAGGCCCCGAGCGCGATATGGGATCGCAGGTATGCCTCAAGTAACGGCCGCACCGCCACGATGTCGCCCATCGTCGAGAGGTCGCGGTGCAGGGCGGGTTCGAGTTCGGAGATCGGTATAGCCAGCTGGGCGTGCACGCCGTCCAGTGCCATCGTCAGCACTACCGTCGAATTGGGCATGGCGTGACCTGCCGCCGCGAGGGGCCACAAGGTGATGGCGGCTACCAAACCGGCCAAACGGCGGATCACTTGTTGGCAAACTCCCCGCCGTAGTCGGCGACCTTGTCGCGCCAGATGGTATGGTAGTGGACTTCCTTGGGAACTCGGGCGGGCTGCACGACAAACTCGATCCAGACGCGCGGCCCGTCGATACGAACGTAGGACCCTGGCGTTGCAAGATCGGGATTGCCCGCGAATCCTACGAAGGTGTCGGCGAGAGCGGCGGCCTCCAGATAGTCGGCCATTAGCGGGGCCGAGACCGCTGCATTCGACAAGTCGACCCAGGCCCGCATTGCGTCCCTGACCAGCCCCTTCTTGGCGGGGGTCAACTGTGCGTAGGGCACGCCACGCCCGACTGCGCCGACCGGATAGGTGATCGGAAAGTTAGTATCCCCGTCCGTCGTGGCTCCGCGCGTCACGTCGCGGAACTCACCCGCGAGGCGGGCCTGATCCGCGCCCGCCACAGCGGTGGCAAGGGCCCGCATCGCATTGGCCTGGACCCCCAGGGGTTCATAGTCGAGACCGCCCGAGGCGAAACGCACCGGCTCGACGCCGTCAAACAGCGGGGTAGCGCTGACCCGGGCGGCGTTGAAAGTGATGCTGTAGGCGATGTGGTGCCCGTCGACCTTCAGGATCCAGGGTTTGTCTGCCGATGGCGCGCCGATCATGGCGACATAGTAGTTGGCCGGGTTCCAGCCGATGCCGCCCGTGTCCCGCGGCATCAGCACGCCGTCGGCAGCGCGGATGTCCGCCAGCAGTTTCTGGCCGCACTGGCTGAGCGCCGTCCGCAGTAGTGCGTCAGAGGCTGCGGATTGAGTCGCCGTCAGGTCACCGAGCCGGACGCCGACGCGCGGCGCCAAAGCGATCGGCAGGTTTGACCAGCGGATGGCGGGGACCTTTCCATAGCCTCGCACCACAACCGCTTGCTGAAGGGGCGAAAGGGTCTTGAGGAATGCCTGGGCCTGGGTCGTGGCCAGCGCAGCGCCTCCCGGTTCGCTAGCGCAGGCTTCGCTTGCCTGCGCAGTACCTGCCGCGCTCACGACTATTGCTGCGGCGAGACAGGGACCAACAGCCCGAAAAGCATTGATCATGATAGTTCCCCCGAACACCCTGGCTGTCAGCCTAGGCGTTTGCCGGACAATCACAAGGCGCGCCCTTATGCGAAGCCGCGCATCTCACCCGCCACTCGCCGAGCCGCAGCCTGCGGGTCGTTTGCCGCTGTGATCGGGCGACCGCAGACAATGTGCGAGGCACCGGACTGCAACGCATCCAGCGGGGTCGCTGCGCGGGCTTGGTCGTTCTTGGCCGACCAGTCGGGCCGCACCCCCGGCGTCACGACCAGGAAGTCTTTCCCGCCCAAGGACCGCGCTAGCGCAGCCTCGTGCGGGCTGGCGACGACGCCGTCGCAGCCGGTCTCGATGGCCTGATGAATGCGGCGCTCGACTAGGGCTCGGGCGGTCTCGTGATAGCCGGTCTCGATCAGGTCTTCGTCGGAGAGGCTGGTCAGGACGGTGACGGCGAGGATCTTCAACTGTGACGACCCCCTGCCCCGCACAGCCGAGGCCATGACCTGTGGCTCTCCGTGCACGGTGAGGAAGTCACAGCCAGAACCCGCCAGGACCGCCGTCGCACGCTGCACCGTCGTGCCGATGTCGTGCAGCTTCCAGTCGAGGAACACTTGCTTGCTGGCCGCCTTAAGCTCGTGCGCCAGGGTCATCCCCTCGCCGCCAGCAAATAGTTCCAGCCCCACTTTGTAAAACGAGACGCTCTCGCCGAGCGC
>JAYTWT010000329.1:0-1622 GCA_043743295.1 Alphaproteobacteria bacterium
ATAGGCCGCGTATGCAGGTCACCACCGGTTGGGGGCCAACTGTTTCAATCCGCTTGTTTTTGTGTTAACGTGACTGACGACATGGCGCTGCGGGTCCGCCCCCGCCAGTCCGTCAGCGGAGAACAGCCGTGGGCCGTCAAGCCACAGCGGCGAAGGGTATCGTAAGAGGTCAGCTTCCGTTCACAGGATTGACGCCGCCGCGGTTCGATTTCGCGGAGGGGGTGGTTTTGTCGCATGCGGAAGCCCGTCAAGGGTCGCCGGCCTTCGGGTCGGCCGGTTTTCAAGAGGACTATCTCGATGAGCAAGAACGGTCACGAATTCGGGGTTGGCGATCACGTCGTCTATCCGGCCCATGGCGTGGGCCAGGTGCAGGGCGTGGAAACCCAGGAAGTCGCGGGCATGACGCTCGAAGTCTATGTGATCACCTTCGACCACGAGAAGATGACCCTGCGGGTGCCCACCGCCAAGGCCCGCGTCTCCGGCCTGCGCGCCCTGGCCGAGACCGGCGTGGTCTCCAAGGCGCTGACCACGCTCAAGGGCCGCGCCCGGGTGAAGCGCACGATGTGGTCCCGCCGCGCCCAGGAGTATGAGGCCAAGATCAATTCCGGCGACCTGATTTCCATCGCCGAGGTGGTGCGCGATCTGCACCGCGCGGAGAACCAGCCCGAGCAGTCCTATTCCGAGCGCCAGCTCTATGAGAGCGCGCTGGACCGCATGGCCCGCGAAGTCGCCGCCATCGAGCGCATCGACCGCGACGCGGCGATCGCCATGCTCAACAAGTCGCTGATCAAGCCCCAGGCCGCCGCGGCCTGAGGCGCGCGAATACCGAATCAGCGGCGACGCCCGGCCTCACCGCCGGGCGTTGTCATGTGGGGGCAAGGGCGCCGTTTGCAAACCGCCGCCCATCGGCTACCAACCCGCCAGTGTGCGGCCCGGTAGCTCAGCCGGATAGAGCAGGGCTTTCCTAAAGCCAAGGTCGGGGGTTCGAGTCCCTTCCGGGCCGCCACGCAGGCGATGCAGTCCATCTCTTGGCGGAGACCGCTCCCTAAAGGCGCCGCCGTTTGAGGCCTTGTCGTGCAGGAAGTAGAGACACCTTGCGGACTGCGGTCTCGTCGTTGCGCCGCGCGATCACGATACCCATTTCATCTGGCCCGATACCGAGCCGGCGGGCGAGGCCCTCGCGCTGCGCCACCGCGAGGGCCAAGCCTGGGCCAAGCTGTGGCCAGTCTGCACGTCTCGAAAACGCGAAGCGCATCTGATCTCGTGGCGTGCAAGCGCCCGACGCTTCTGCAATAGGGACGCATGCCCGACCTGTTCAGCCCGTTCACGCTCAAAGACATCACCCTTCGCAACCGCATCGCCATGTCACCGATGACAATGTACCGCGCCGGGCAAGACGGGCGGATAACTGACTTCCACATAATGCTGATGGGTTCGCGCGCCGCCGGCGGCTTTGGCTTGGTGTTTCCAGAACAGCTCGCCATCACCCCGGATGGGCGCACCGGGACCAGTTGTGCCGGGATCTGGGATGACGGCCAGATCGAGGGGCTTTCCCGGATCACCGCGATCATCAAGGACATGGGTGCGACCCCGGGGATTCAACTTGGCCACACCGGTCGCAA